>CAYZGY010000042.1:0-19647 GCA_964478085.1 uncultured Planctomycetia bacterium | reverse complement strand
GGTCCGGGGGACCGTGCGAGCAGGACACTCTGCAGCAGCATGTTCTTCGCGTCGGGGTCGGTCTCCCGGTCGAGAGCAACGAAGACGGCTCGGAGGAAGCCCGGGTCGAGGACCTTTGGATGGTGTATCCAGACCAGGTCCCCGTGGCGTGGTGGTAGATCGTGGACGCAGCAGCAGCTCGAACGGGCGCTTCGATATCTTCGAGTCGCTGACGGAGTTTTGCCGAAAAGTCGTGTTCGACGAGACCATGCGCGAGGAAACGACACGCGCCGGCTCGAAGCTTCGCGTCGGAGCCCTCCATGAGGTACGACAACGTATCGGCCCTGTTCTCGAGGCGCTCCTTACTTCGTCCGAGAAGAGCCCGGAACGCCGGGATCGACGGTCCGACGACGAGCTCGTCTCGCGCCAGGATCTTTGCCGCGATGCGGGCCGTGAAGATATCACTGGAAAGTGCAGAGACCAGATCGTCTTGGACCTGCTCGCTCCGCGTCTCGAATCCCCAGAGCGCCAAGACGGCGGCGTGCCTCTCGGTTTCGATCTCGGAAGTTAGCTTCTTCGCGATCGCGTTCACGGCGCGCGGGGCAGGATTCGTCTTTCGGGAACCGAGGTGGCTCAGAAAAACGAAGAGCGGCACACGCCCGGCTACTGCTCTTTCGTGTAGGAAGTTCGGCGAGCGGGATTCAATGACTTCATCGAGAAAGCTCTCGTCTTCATCAGCGGTCTCTGGCGACTCGATCTCGAGAACGTTCGACGAAGTCTCGAGCAGCCGAGTGGCGGCCTCGCCGGAGTCGAGCGCTGCGAGAACTGGCCAGACGACTTCGGCTTCTTCGCTCGAAACCTTGTCGAGTTCCGTCTCGGGATCTGGCGCAAGGAGGTGAGCTTCGGAATCTCAGAGGATCCGCACCTGGTCAAGGGACGAAAACAGGAGGTACCCCTCGGTTTTCTATCTACCAAGAACTCGACCCTACCAGCCTCCAAGAACGAGCTGGAGCGTAGCGTCGATCCGGTTCCCCCCGGGTCGACGCGGAGATCGATCCACGCGGCGCATCGCCGCGTCGTGACGTCAGCTCGACATCCGCCGACCTTCAGCAGCAGAGTCGCCCTCAGCATCCAGTTCATGCGCATCGTTGGTGCGCCCCGGCATGAAAACTCACTTACGCGCAGCGATACATCGTTCGGATCTTCGACGCGTTCCACCGGCTCGTCTACCACGAGGTGATCCAAGTGACCGGCGGGGGGAATCTCGAGAGAACCGGGGACTCCTTGGTTTTGCCTGGCACGGACGAGCGCGGCGAGTCCTTCGTCGTCGGATACGGGCCCGATGTTTGGGTCTTTCGACCGCGCGAACCGTGACATCGGTTCAGCTCGAAGGTATCTTCGCCGAGATCAAGGATGAGCGATCTCTGGAGCTGTGGCGTGACTCGACGTTTTCTTCTGCTCTTGTTCACCAGCATTTTCGGATCGACGCTCGCGTCGGCAGACGATGCCTCGCGGCTCGAGAAGCTCCGTCCCTTTCTCGCGGAGCACTGCGTCGACTGTCACGGCCCGAAGAGGCAGAAGAATGATCTGCGCTTCGATACACTCGGTGTCGATCTTTCGAGTCGCGTGACGCTCGAGGTTTGGCAGAGCATCCTCGACCAGCTCAATCTGGGCGCGATGCCTCCCAGGAAAAGAACGCAGCCCGACGCGAAAGAGGTCGCGGTCGTCGTCGAGACGCTGACCGGGGAGCTACGAGAGGCCTACGCAAAGCTCAAGAGCACAGGATTACAGACGGTCCTTCGCCGGCTCAATCGCATCGAGCTTCGCAATACGCTGCGCGATCTGCTCTCTCTCGATGGACCCGATTTCCGCGGTGGCGTCGCGAAGCTCGTCGACCAGAGCGGCAACGGACATGCCCAGCGCTACAGTCGCGATCCGGTAAGAGATTTCCCAGCGGATGACCGAGAGGAGGGGTTTGACAACATCGGTCAGCAACTGGTGATGTCGGACTTCTTCCTCAAGCTCGTCATCGGCGCGGTCGAAGAGTGCCTGGAGCGCGCGACCCATGACGAGATGCGTCCTCAGATCGAGCCTCGTCGGTTTGCCGGGCACATCCGAAAGAGCGGACCGGGACAGGGGATCGAACGTTGGGCCCGCGACGTGTTTCCTGAGGCGGACACGATCTTCACGCGCTACCGAGAGCCCGGAGCAGCTACCGGTGATATCGGTCGCGTCAGTCCCGACAGGGTGGCGCGTCGTGGCGTAGGGGTTTCGGCACGATACCGCATCACGATCGAAGCGTCGGCGCACAACCAGAAGCACTCCTGGGGAAAGCTCCTCAAGACGAACCAAGACGAGCCGTTGCGTCTGGGGCTTCACCTCGCCGATTCGCGGCGTGGCGGGATGGGCGAGTCGAATCCGACCTGTCGAAAGGTCGCCGAATGGGAGATGCCCGGAGACGGAAGCAAGAACGCGTACGTCTACGAGACCTGGCTCGACGCGACCTGGCTCCCGTGGATCGGCTGGGAGAACGCTCCGTACGATCGCTCCTTACGGCCTTCGAAGCTCGTCAAGGAGTACTATCCGAAGCTGCTCGAGCCGGAGGTCGACAAGAAGGGGCGGAAGAGGGCCACGCCGATCTGGGAGCCCACGATGGCTCGACTGCTGCTCGAGAAGGGCTACCGTGGACCGTTCGTCCGCGTCCACAGCATGACGATCGAGCCGCTCATCGAAGACTGGCCGCCAAAGAGCCACGTGTTTCTCTACGGTCGAGGAGGAAACGAAGACGCGGCCGTCTTGCTCCAGCGCTTCGCAAGCCGCGCCTTTCGTCGGCCGGTCGAGATCGACGAGCTGCAAGCGTACGGTCGACTTTTCGACGAACGGATCGCCGCTGGGGCAAAGCAAGACGAGGCTCTGCGCGTCGCTTACACCGCCGTTCTCGCGTCGCCGCGCTTTCTCTACCTCGAGGAGTCACCCGGCCGGCTCGACAGCTATGCCGTCGCTTCACGATTGAGCTACTTCCTCTGGTCGTCGATGCCCGACGAGGAGCTCTTCCGACTCGCGAAGGAGGATCGCTTGCGCGACCCCGAGGTCGTCGCGAAGCAGGTCGAGCGCATGCTCGCGCATCGGAGCTCCGAGGCCTTCGTTCGTCGCTTCCTCGAGCGTTGGCTGCGCCTCGACAAGCTCGGGTCGATGCCGCCCGAAAAGGGCGGGCCCTTTCGGTTTTACTGGGACCGACAGATGGAGCCGCAGCTCGTCGCGCAGACGAGCGCGTTCTTCGCGCACATTCTGAAGACCAACGGGCCGATTCGCGACTTCATCGACTCCGACTACACCTTTCTCAACGAACGCGTCGCCGAGTGGTTCTACGGACGCAAGGACGTCTGGGGCGATGGCTTTCGAAAAGTCCCGACGAACGATCCACGTCGCGGTGGGATCTTGACGCAGCCCGCCCTGATGACGGCGACGTCGAACGGTGTCGACACGTCGCCGGTCGTCCGTGGCGTCTGGGTGCTCGAGAACATCCTCGGCACGCCGCCGGCCCCGCCGCCTCCCGACGTCGAGCCGCTCTCCCCAGATCTTCGCGGCGCAAAGACGATTCGGGAGCAGCTCGAGCGCCATCGCGAGATCGACGCGTGCCGTAGCTGCCACCAGAAGATCGATCCGATGGGATTCGCTCTCGAGAGCTTCGACCCGATCGGTCGCTGGCGCGACGTCTACCCGAAGACTCGCGCGAAGATCGACACCAAGACGAGGTTTCCGAACGGCACGGAGGTCGACGACATCATCGGCTTCAAGAAGCTGCTGCTCACGCGCGAGCGCGACGTCGTCCGCTGCCTGACCGAGAAGCTCCTGACCTACGCGAGCGGGCGAAGGCTCGAGCCGAGCGATCGTGGCGAGGTCGAGAGAATCGTCGACGAGATCGAGAAGAAGGGGAACCGTCTGCGCGACTTGATCCACCTCGTCGTGCGCAGCGAGATCTTCCTGACGAAGTGACGAGCCGTTTCGAGTAGCATGGTCGGCGTTTTCCCTCGTCCGCGTTACTCACCGCCCACTTGCTACGTCGACGTACCGTCTGGGTACGCCTGCGGCGCCGTCGGTCGCAGGCCTCGCCACCGACACGAGCTACGACGACTCGCGACAGAGTTCGGTGAGAAACGCGGACCATACCCGACCTCGAACGACGCTCCTATGACCGACTCTCAGATTCCGCTCAATCGACTCGGCCTCCCCGAGACCGTCTGGTGGAAGGACGGCGAGCTCTACTTCCTCGACCAGACCCAGCTGCCGCTCGCCGTCGTCGGTGAACGGCAAGATACGCTCGAGCAGGTGATCGCGTCGATCCAGGCGCTCAAAGTGCGCGGCGCTCCGGCGATCGGCGTCGCGGGGGGCTACGGGCTTCTCGTCGCGATTCGCGAGCTGCGCGGCCTGCCGGTCAGCGAGTTTCTCGCGAGGACGGAGCCGCTCGCCGAGGCTCTCGGTGAGGCGCGACCGACGGCCGTGAACCTCAAGTGGGCGGTCGGGCGCATGCTCGACTTCGCGCGGGGCGAGGCCGAGAAGGTCTCGGACTCGAGCGCGCTCTACGACGTCCTGGTCGAGGAAGCGATCCGCATCCACGACGAAGATCGGGAGATGTGCAAGCGCATCGGCGAGAACGGCGCCGGCCTGATCGAGGAGGGATTCGGTGTGCTGACGCACTGCAATGCCGGCTCGCTCGCGACCTCGGAGTTCGGCACGGCGACATCGCCGATGTACGTCGCGCACGGGCGTGGTGTCGGCTTTCGCGTCTACGCCGACGAGACACGTCCACTTCTTCAGGGTGCTCGACTGACGAGTTGGGAGCTTCAGCACGCTGGCATCGACGTGACGCTGATCACCGACAACTCCGCGGCGCACCTGATGTCGCAAGGACTGATCGACCTCGTGATCACTGGGACTGACCGAACCGCCGCGAACGGTGACGTAGCCAACAAGATCGGTACGCTCGGGGTCGCAGTTCTTGCGAAGCACTTCGGCATTCCTTTCTACGTCGCGCTTCCGTGCTCGACGATCGACTTCGACATGCCCGAGGGCGCGGGGATTCCAATCGAGGAGCGCGATCCGATCGAGGTGACTCACTTTGGTGAGCGGCGTACGGCGCCCGAGGATATCGCGGTGAGGAGTCCCGCGTTCGACGTGACGCCGAACGAGCTCGTCGCCGGCCTGATCACCGAGCGCGGGATCATCCATCCGCCGTTTCGCGAGAACCTCTCGCAGGAGTACGCGCGCAAGAGTTAGCAACCTGCTGCAAGGCCGGCTACCAGGAGACGTCGACGAAGGAGGTACGACCTTCTCGAATCTCTACGTCACCGAGGAGAATGAGGCCGCGCCTCTTGTGAGAGGCGCGCAGGCGGAAGACGCCGGCCGGAACGTTTTCGATGTGAAACTCGCCCGCTTCGTTCGTGCGGCACGCCGCGCGGTGGAGCGTCTTCGTGTCGAAGCCTCGACCCCAGTACCCTTCGACGTCTTCGACGCCGACGTACTTTCCGGCCACGGGATTGTCACGGTTTCTTCTGAGCGGCTCGTTTTCGAGGCTTTTGCCGGTACGTCGCGCCGTTGTCCGGAGGCATCGAGGCGTTCCAGAGGCGCAGCGCCTTTGTCCACTGCTCGACGACGTCCGGGTATTCGCTCGCGACGTTCTTCGTCTCTCCGAAATCCTTCAACATGTGGTAGAGCTCGGGCTGCGAGCCGTCGTACTCGCAGAGCAGCTTCCAATCGCCGGTGCGGACAGCGAGGTCGGGCAGATCGTCATCGCCGTAGAACGCATCGCGGTCGGGTGGTCGCCGAAAGAAGATCGGCGCTCTGCGAGACGCGCTCGACTTGCCGAGAAGGACATCGGGGAGCGACTCGCCGTCGAAAGTCACTCCCTTCGGATGCTTTGTCCCCGTGATGTCGAGGAGCGTCGGGACAAGATCGATCGCGGAGAAGACCGACGTTCGATTGACCTCGTTCTTCTTCGCGATGAGCTTCGGCGCCCACGCGATCAGCGAGCTGCGCACGCCGCCTTCGTAGAGGTGCGTCTTGTAGCCACGGAAGGGCCCAGCGACTCCGGCGCCACGCTCGGGGCCGTTGTCGGAGCAGACGAGAATGATCGTATTGTCTCGTAGTCGCGCGTCATTTCGCACGTGATCGAACAGCTTGCCGAGCTGTCGGTCCATCTCCTCGAGGACGGAGAGGTAGAGCCGACGCTTGCTGCCGTCTCCCCATTTGGCGACCGGCGGCCAGAAGGGGCTGTGGACGTCGTCGGGCCAGAGGTTGATGTAGAACGGCTTGCCGTCCTTCGCGGCCTCTTCGATGAAGGGAATCGCCTCGTCGACGAATCCTTCGGTGATCTTCGAGCGCTGCATCCAGCGGTAGCCCTCGCCGAGCCTCTCGGCCGCTCCCCAGATGCGGCCTGGCTTCTTGTCACCCGGCTCGAGCGTGAGCGGGAGGAGCTTCGGTCCCATGCCCTCGAAGTTCGTCAGCGACGCGTCGAAGCCGTACTCGTTGATCGCGGGGGCGTCGTCGACGTCGCGTTGACCACCCATGTGCCACTTGCCGAAGTGTCCCGTCGCGTAGCCCGCTTGCTGCAATGATCGCGCGAGCATCGGTGCCTTCGGGTCGAGCCACTGCGCCATGCCTCGTGCCTCGTTGACGCGTCGATGCGCGAGGTACGACGTGATCTTCCAGCGCTGCGGGTACTGCCCCGTCGAGATGGCCGTACGCGAAGGGGAGCAGATCGGCGAGTTGACGTAGAACTGCTCGAAGCGGATGCCCTCCTTCGCGAGCCGGTCGACGTGCGGCGTCTTCGCGGCGTCGTTGCCGAAGCAGGAGAAGTCTCCCCAGCCCATATCGTCGATGAAGACCAGAACGATATTCGGCCGAGCTGCGTCTGCGAGACGCGAGGGAAAGACCGAGAGGAGAACGAGCAGAGCCAGACGGACATGCGTTTTCATCGTAATCCCGTGATCGTGTACCTTCTTCCGAAGACGCCATCTTCTTCACGGAGCCCGGGAGTTTCACTTCTTTTCCCTTTTCGCAGCAGCTCACCTGGAGTTCGTGTATCGTTTCCGGCAACCGAGCACGAAAGGAATCGACCATGACGACGACCTCAGACGATCGCCTCGAGATGAAACAGACGCAGCTCTACATCGACCAAGCTTGGGTCGACGGAGAGCGCGGGGAGACGGTCGAGGTGACCAACCCGGCGACCGAGCAGCCGATCGCGACCGTCGCGTACGGAACGGGCGCGGACACGAGACGCGCGCTCGAAGCGGCCCAGCGAGCTCTGCCGGCGTGGCGTGGATTGCCTGTCTACGATCGCGCCGCCAAGCTCAAGACGCTCGCCGATCTCATGCGTGAGCGCGTCGACTACCTCGCGATCCCGATGACGCTCGAGCAAGGCAAGCCTCTCCCTGAGGCGCGCGCCGAAACGATGGCGTCCGCGGCGACGTTCGAGTGGTTCGCCGAAGAGGCCAAGCGCGCCTACGGACGCACCATTCCCGCGAGTGTCCCGAACAAGCGACTCTTCACCGTGCGGCAGCCGGTCGGTGTCTGTGCGTCCGTGTCTCCGTGGAACTTTCCGATCCTTCTCCAAGCGCGCAAGCTCGCACCGGCCCTCGCGGTCGGCTGCACGTGCGTCGCGCGGCCTGCGACGCAGACGCCGCTCTGCCTCATTCGCCTCTTCGAGCTCCTGGAGGAAGTCGATCTGCCCGCTGGCGTCGTCAATCTCGTCATGGGACCGCCGCGCGAGGTCATGGGAGAGTTCATGTCCAACGAGATCTGCCGCAAGATCTCGTTTACGGGGTCGACGGAGGTCGGCAAGGAGCTGATCCGCCAATCGGCAGATCAAGTCAAGCGCCTGAGTCTCGAGCTCGGAGGGCACGCCCCCGTGATCATCTTCGACGACGTCGACATCGAGGCCGTCGCGAAGGCCTCTGTCGTCGGGAAGTTTCGCAACAACGGTCAGGTCTGCATCAGCCCGACGCGCTTCTACGCGCACCATTCGATTGAGCGCGACTACGTCGAGGCTTGCCTCGAGGCGACGAAGCAGCTGACGCTCGGAAACGGCATGGAAGAAGGGGTCGACGTCGGACCGATGTTCGAGGCGAACGCTCTCGAGAAGACCGACGCGCTCGTCAGCGACGCGTGCGGCAAGGGCGCGAAGCTTCTCCTCGGCGGAGAGCGCTCGAAGCGTTTCGAGCGTGGCTACTTCTACGAGCCGACCGTGCTCAGCGGGATGACGCAGGAGATGAAGATTCTCACCGAGGAGCCCTTCGCGCCTGTGCTACCGATTTTGAGCTTCGACTCGATCGGCGAGGCCATCGCGAAGGCGAACGACACGCGCTACGGTCTCGCCGCGTACGTGATGACGAACGACGTCACGGCCGTGATGAAGATGTCTGACGGGCTCGAGTTCGGAACGATCGGAATCAACGACACCGTGCCAGCCGTTCCCCAGGCGCCGTTTGGGGGACTCAAGGAGTCGGGTATCGGGCGCGAAAACTCGATCGAGGGGATGGACGTTTATCTCGAGACGAAGTTCGTATCGCTCGGACTGCGTTCTTGACGATCAAGGCGCTTCGCAGACGTTCGAGCATCCCGGGATCGGCCAACACGTGACGCCGCGCACCGGCGGCGGACCTCCGAGGAATAGGTAGTCGAGCAGGAAGACGGCATCGGCGAGATCGACACGCTCGTCGCCGTTCGAGTCGCGCGAGACACGGTTCGATCCTTCACCGAGGGAGCCTTCGCACGGCAGTCGAGCATTCGTATTGATAAAGAGCGCGTAGAGAAGCCCCGAGGCGTCGGGGAAGTCGCCGGGGCCGTTCTCGAAGATGGATTCGTTCTCCACGGGGTTCCCCGGGGTGTACTCGAGGCCGTGGCGAAACTCGATTCTCAGTTGGGAGCTCGAGTCGAATTCATCGTCGGCCTTTGCGGGAGTGCTTGGTTCCGTCACGGCAGTTTCGCCCCAGAATCGGAGCATATCCGAACGATCCGCCGGGAGCGTGATGAGCGGGAAGATGAAGCTCGGAACGACCGAGGCGACGAAACCGTGGCCTCGTGCCACTCCGCTGAAGTGCTCGTTGTCCGGCCGGAAGTCGGGGTCGACAACCTCGAAGAGCGAGAACTGGATCTCGTCTCCGCGTCCTCCGGGAAAGACGAGCTCCGAGAGGCACTCGAGGTCGCACTCGTCCGCACCGATGACGACGCCAGGCCCCGAGACCGAGACCGAGAACGTCGTGCCGACGCTTGTCCCTTCGACCTCGACCCCGAAGGTCAGAGAGAGGTTCTCGGGCAGATCACCCCGCACCTAAAGACCCAGTGCCTCGATGCGGATCGTCGAGAACAAGACGAGGAGAATCGGAACCAAGGCGAGCGCTCGGTGAAGTCGCAGCATGAGATAACCCCCTTCGTGCTGGCGTTCGAGTACTTCTCGATTCGGCCTCCACGATACCGCGGGATTTGCCGCGACGGGAAGGTCCTTCTTTCCGTCCTGGCTCGTTCGCGAAAGGCTTGTAGAGTACCGGTGATGAAACGACCTGACCGATACGCGTAGAAGCCGTTCGAGACATGCAAGATTGGATCACCGAGAACCGCGAATCCATCCTCCTCTGGCTCTTCGTCGGATCGATCGTCTCGCTCGCGCTCGTCGCCGCGATTCTTCCGCTCGTCGTCGTACGGCTTCCTGCGGATTACTTCTCGCGGAATCCCGCTCGCAGACCTGCTGCTCCGAGAACGCCGTCACGGTTCGTCTGGCGGATCGGAAAGAACCTCGTCGGGGCGTTGTTCGTGCTCGCCGGGTTCGCGATGCTCTTTTTACCGGGCCAGGGAGTCCTGACAATCGTCATCGGCGTGCTGCTGCTGGACTTCCCCGGGAAATACCGACTCGAGCGTTGGCTCGTCTCGCGGCGCGGCGTCCTCGGAGCGATCAACCGGGTGCGCGCGAAGTTCGACAAGCCGCCGCTCGAGGTCGACTCCGGCGAGTAGCGCGGTGGGTGGGGCGATTGCCTCGGTCTCGGCCTTTTGAGACAATCGCGGCATGATGATCCAGCGACAAAACCGGCTGATCGATCGTCGTCATCTCCTCCGTGGCGTCGGTGGGACTCTCGCCTTGCCTCTTCTCGACGTCATGCGACCCTTCGACACGGCGTGCGCGGAGGCCGATGGGAAGAAGGCGAAGGGCGATCGTCCGCGTCGCAGCGTGTTCATCTACCTGCCGAACGGGGTGAGCACCCTCGATTACCAGATCACGAAGGCCGGCGCAGACTACGAGTTTTCGAGGTCGCTCGCGCCGCTCGCGACATTCAGCAGCGGCGAGGAAGGTCAGGGGCTCAAGATTCCCGAGATCGGCGTGACGCAGGATCGACACTCGCTATCGCACCACAACGGCAATCCGAAGCTTCTCGCTGACCTGACGCGCAACGACACGTTCAACATCCAGCAGTTCGGGTATTTTCTCGACCGCCTCTCGGAAGTCACCGACGCGGACGGTCCGCTCCTCGAGACGACGATGGCTCTCTACGGGAGCGGCATGGCGTTCGGGCACAGCCACGGAAACGCGAACCTGCCGCTCGTGCTCGCCGGCGGCTCGAAGCTCGGGCTGAAGCACGGTTCCCACATCGACTACAACCTCGCAACCGATTTCGCGGGCTATCAGCTCGATCAGCTCGATCAGCTCGATCAGCCCGGCAAGCACTACCACATCTGTCACAAGCCGGTGAATCAGAAGGCGCACTTCAGCAATTTGCCTCTGACGATGGCCCAGAAGATGGGCGTCGAGACGGATCGCTTCGCCGACAGCACCGGGACCCTGATGGACGCCTGATCCCCCATCGAAGGAACTCGTATTCGTGATTCGATCTCTCGCTGCTGCCCACCGATCGGCCGGGGCGCTCTTGCTCGTCGTCTGTTCGTTCCTCTTCCTCTTCGTCTACGCTGCCGAGCTTCGCGCCGAGCATCTCGAGCGCAAGCAGCCGAATATCGTCCTCATCCTCGCGGACGACCTCGGCTACGGCGATCTCGGCTGCTTCGGGCAGAAGGCCCTCAAGACTCCGCGGCTCGACGCGATGGCGAAAGGGGGCATGAGGTTCACGCAGTTCTACGCGGGCTGCACGGTCTGCGCGCCGTCGCGCAGCGTGCTTCTGACGGGGCGGCACATGGGGCGGACCGTCGTGCGAGGCAACTCGACCGCTCCGATCATCATCCAGCCCGGGCAGACCACAGTCGCGTCGATGCTCAAGAAAGCCGGCTACACGACCGCGTGCATCGGGAAGTGGGGCGTCGGCACGCCGAATAACTTCACGAACCCGAACGACGTCGGCTTCGACCATTTCTTCGGCTACGTGAACATGTGGCACGCGCACAACTTCTATCCCGAATGGCTCGTGCGCAACGGGAAGGTCGAGCCGCTCAAGAACGTCGTCACCGAGAGATGGAAGACGCACCAGGACCCGAAGCATCCGATGGGGGGGCGTGGCGTGGCGGCGAAGAAGGTCGAGTACGCGCCCGATCTCTTCATCGACGACGCGCTCGGGTGGATTCGCAGGAACCACGACAAGCCGTTCTTCCTCTACTTCGCGATGAACGTCCCGCACGCGAACAATGAAGCCGGCAACCAAGGCATGGAGGTCCCCGATCTCTACGAGTTTGCCGACAAGGACTGGCCCGAGCCCGAGAAGGGCTTCGCCGCGATGATTCGCAACATCGATCGCGACACGGGGCGCATCGTCGACCTCTTGAAGGAGCTGAAGATCGCAGAGGATACGCTCGTGATCTTCACGTCGGACAACGGCCCGCACCAGGAGGGCGGCCATAAGGCCGACTTCTTCGACTCGAACGGCAAGTTCCGTGGCATGAAGCGCGACCTCACCGAGGGGGGCATCCGCGTGCCGACGGTCGCGTACTGGCCCGGGACGATCAAGCCCGGCTCGAGCGACGATGCGCACTGGTACTTCGGCGACGTCATGGCGACCGCCGCCGAGATCGCCGGCGTCGAGGCTCCCGACGACATCGACAGCGACAGCTTCGCGCAGACTCTGCGCGGCAAGCCGCGCGAGAAGCGCTGGAAGCGGAAGTCGGTGATGTACTGGGAGTTTTACGAGCGTGGCTCGGCTCAAGCGATCCGATTCGGCAAGTGGAAGGCGATTCGCAAGCCGATGTTCACGGGGCCGATCGAGCTCTACGACATGTCGAACGACGACGAGGAGAAGCGCGATGACTCGAAGCGACGCCCCGACCTCGCGAAGCACGCGACGAATCTCCTCGACAAGGCCCACGAGCCGGATCCGAACTGGAAAGTTCGTACCCGAAAACGGAAGTGACGTGTATCGACCACGGTTCGTCCGGCTCGTTCTCGTTCTGATCGCGAGTGTGCTGATCCGTGGCGCGAGGGTCGCAGACGCGCAGCCGATCGGGTACTGGATCGAGAGCGTCGAGTCGGCCGCGTTGCGTTCACCTCGGATCGTCCGTGTCGTCATCGAGCGAGCGCAAGTCGACACGCTGACCGATCCGTTCCGCCAGTATCGAACGGTCACCGCTCGCGCGCTCGAGACGCTGCGTGGTGAGCCGGTCGAGAAGATTCGATTCAGCCACGCGGCGCACTTCGGGCGACTCAAGGCCGAGGAGCTTGTCGAGCGGCAGTGGGAGCTGCTCCTCTTCCTCGCGCCGTGGGAGCGAATGGGCGTCGTTCCACGAGGTAGCACGGGATACAACTACACTCGATTCCCCGAGATGGTCGTGACGTCGATGCTCCTCGAGGATGGGCGTGTCGCGTGGAGCTCGTCCCAGCTGTCAGTGCTCGACGCGAACCGGAAGCAGCAGCTTCGATCGAACGAGGTGCTATCGACGATCCGTCGCTACCTTTCCAGTCGAGGCCCGGACGATCCGATCCTTTCGAACGCCGTCGATTTATCGCCGCGTCGATTTATCGCCGCGTCGGTTCGGCGTCTCGTCGCCAATCACGTTCACCTACCCGCTCGACGCGTCCGACGCGTCCGACGCGGATCGAGACGAGTATCGTCAACGTGTCGGCAGGAAGCCGCTCGAGCTCGAGGCGCGCTCGAATCTCTGGGACAACTCGATCATCGAGCTCGATCCCGAGGGGGTCGAGGTGCTGTTCTCCGACTTCACCTGGCACCGCGATCCGAAGACGATCTTGCGGCGCCTCCGCGAAGTCTCGAAGTCTCGAAGGCCCGAAGGACCCGGTGAAGTTTCCCCTCTCGCCACCTCCCTCGGTCGACTCGATCTCGACACTCGTCGTCAGCCTGCCGATCGGCATGGCATCTGGAATCTTCGGGGTCAGGTCGACCCGAATCTCGCTCGGTCCGCCGTCCGAGTCGAGGAGGAGCGCGATAGGACCGACGTCCGGGATACTCACCTCACCCCCTCGGACACTCACCTCCCACCCGAACGGCGCTGGCTCGCTCGGCGGTTCCTGTGCTTGTCCTCCCGCTGCGATGATCAAGCCCAACGTGACGAATCCGGCCAAGAAACGACTTCTGCACGATCTGCGTTGCATGTCTCTGTCCCCATGGTTCTGGCGAAAACCCTGAAACTCATCCGCGAAAGCGGGCGAGGGGCGGGGATCTCACGCACAGAATTCGAGATTCTTTTTCGTAAGATGGACCGTACGGAGTCGCTGTCGGGGATGAACACGTCGACCTGGCTACGAATGGAAGAATCCAGAAAACTCGCGGAACGCGCGAAGGGTGGCGGTCGTCCAGGAGGCGATCCTGCGCGCGCTGCGCTCGCTCGATCGGTTCGAGTGGCGCGGCGACGATTCGTTCTTGCGTTGGGTCTCGACGATCGCGGAACATCTCCTGCGAGATTCGGTCGACCGCGAGCGACGCCGGACCTCGGCGCGACTCGAGGAGCAGACTCCGGGGGACGATCCTTCCCCGAGTCGGGGCGCGCGACGCGAAGAGAGAGTCGAGCGCCTCAAGGAGGCGATTCGCGTGCTGCCGGAAGAGTACCGAGAGGTCGTCGTTCTCGCACGGGTGGATGGCTGGGACGATACCGAGCCTCGCGAGGCCGAGCTGCTCTGGCGATATCTCGATCCGCTGAATGCCGGCGACGAGCTCGACTTCGAGGAGATCCGTCGGGAGCATCCCGACGTGGGCGAGGAGATCGTCGCGCAGATCGAGGCGTTCCAGCGTTTGACCGCCGAGCCATCCGCGGACGAGCCTCTCGGAACCTTGGGCGACTACACCTTACGGCGACGCATCGGTCGCGGAGGAATGGGCGTCGTCTACGAAGCGTGGGAAGGCTCGATGAATCGTGCCGTCGCGCTCAAGGTCCTTCCCGTGGCGATCGCGAATGACGAGAAGGCGATGGTGCGTTTCGTTCGCGAGGCGCAGGTGGCCGGCCGACTCCAGCATCCGAACGTCGTGTCGGTCTTCGGCATGGGAGTCCGCGGCGAGAGTCCGTGCTACGCGATGGAGTACGTCGAGGGGAAGACCCTCGCGGAGATTCTCCAGTCGAGGAGGGAGGAGGAGACTCCCTTCGGTCGTCGCGACGAGCTTGCGTACTTTTCGAACCTCGCCTCCGCGTTCGGCGCCGTCGCCGATGGACTCCAACATGCGCATGCGCACGGTGTCACGCATCGCGATATCAAGCCGTCGAACTTGATCCTCGATCTCGAAGGGCGTCTGCGGATTCTCGACTTCGGTCTCGCGCGCCTCGAAGGGCAGGACTCGCTGACGCTCTCGAACGACGTCGTCGGAACTCCGCTCTACATGAGTCCCGAGCAGGTTCAGCGGACGAAAGCTCCGGTCGGACCACAGAGCGACATCTACTCGCTGGGCGCGACGCTTTTTCAATCCGTCACGGGACAGCCCCCGTTCCGTGTCGGTCGTCGTGTCTGGAGGCGTCGTGGACAGGCCATCTCGCTCGTGGGACTCCTGACGATCGCCAACGCGGCGATCGTTATCCGGGGGAACCTCTCGGAGGACGAGCGCCGAAGCTCGGAGGAGGCGTACGAGTCGTCCGTCCGCGCCGCGAGCTTGCTACTGACGCGAGGAAAGACGCTACGCGAGGCCAGCGTCGGACCGACCTGGACCGAGTCGATGATTCCGATGACTCCGCGCGAATTCATCGATCTCGTGACGGCGCGCGCGAACGCTGGTGCCGCGCAGTTCGACGATGTTCGTGAGCGTATCGAGCAGGCGCGGAGCCTTCCTCCCGATCGTCCCGAAGCGCATTTCTATCTCGGACGCTTCGAGCTGCTCCACGGTCGAACGGATCGCGCGGTCGAGCATCTTTCGCGTGCGGGATCATTCTGAGTCCGCCGAGATCGGCAGGCGGACAGGAAAAACGGAGGAAGGGAGGAAAAATCGTCCGACGCGGACGAGCCGCGTTGATATCTTGACGAATCGGCGGCACTTTTGCGTTCGGCCGCTACTTCTATCGACAGTGATACGCGCTCGATTTCGGGTGCGTCGATTCGCCTCTCGGAGACTTCCAATGATCCGTTTCAGCCTGCTCGTGGCGTTCGTCGGGTTTCTGTTCGCGTCCTTCTCCTCCCTCTGCGCGGAGAGCATCAGCGGCTCGGTCGTCGATGAGTCGGGCAAGCCGATGGAAGGCGTGATGATTTCCGCGTTCGATGACTCGCGGCGCGTCAACGTCTCGGTTTTCAGCCAGGCCGACGGGACCTTTCGAATCGACGGGTTGCGCAAGCACACATTCAAGCTGCGTGCGCGTCTCGCCGGGCAGATCGACGAGTGGCAGGGAGATATCTCGTCGGGCACGACGGGAGTGGGATTCAAGATGTCGCCCGCCGAGGGGGAGGACCTCGAGGCACAGCGCCCGGCGAGTAGCGCGTTCGGGATGCTCGAGTGGGAGAACGAGCGCGACAAGAAGAACTTCAAGATGATGTGCTCGTACTGTCACCAAATCGGTACGCCAGGCTTCCGCACGCCCGAGGAGCCGGTCGACTGGGAGACGATGATCCGGCGCATGGACGGATTCGGCGGGCTCTATCGACACACGCAGAAGACGATCGTCCAGCGTCTCGTCGAGACGTACAAGGACGACGCGGTCTCGAAGTGGCCGGAGTACGTTCCACCGTCGCTGCCGAAAGGCATCTCGACGAAGGCGAAGATCACCGAGTGGGACATGGGCGAGGTGAATCGCGTCATGGTGCACGATCTCGAGCTCGGGCCCGACGGGCTCGTCTACTCGGTCGACATGGTGACGAACGCGATTCGTACGCTCGATCCGAAGACCGGGGAGCGAAAATCGTATCGATTTCCGGGGCGCTATCGCGGTCCTCACTCGATCGAGCTCGGGAACGATGGGCACATGTGGTGCACGCTCTGCATCTCGGGCGAGATGGCGAAGTTCGACATCAAGACGAAGGAGTTCACGATCTGCTCGAGCGCCGAGAAGCCCGCGCGTCGTGGGTCGTACCCGCACACCCTACGCATCGATCCGCAGGATCCCGAGGGCTTGATCTGGTACACGGACGCCGGGCGCAACTCCTGCTTCTCGCTCCATCCGAAGACGCTCGAGGTGAAGGAGTACAAGCTGCTCCGCGCTAATCAGGTGAGAGCGGGCGGCAAGGGCGAGTCACGGGGTATCACGCCGTACGGCATCGATATCGCGCCGGACGGGAAGGTCTGGTACTCGAAGCTCAACGGGAATCGAATCGGAGTCATCGATCCGAAAGTCGAGGGCGGCGACATCAAGGAGTGGAATCCTCCCTTCCGCGGTCCCCGTCGATTGCACGTCGACGACACCGGCATCGTCTGGGTGCCGGGATTCGGTTCGGGGGTCTTCGGAAAGTTTGATCCGAAGACCGAGAAGTGGAAGGTCTACGAGCTGCCCGACGCCGAGAATCAGATTCCGTACGCGCTCAACATCGATCCGAAGGGCTACGTTTGGATCTGTGGCACGGGTAACGACACGATGCACCGTTTCGACCCGAAGAAGGAGGAGCGCGCCGAGTTCCGCATGCCCTCGCACGTGACGTACACGCGGGAGATCGAGTTCGACGGCGAGGGCAACGTCTGGACGTGCAACTCGAACGCGCCGGCACGACACATCGAGCGCGGCGTCGGATCGATCATCAAGCTCGAGCTCGTCGAGGGAAAGACGACTCTGGCGACCGTCGTGTCCAAGGGAGGCGGTGATTCCGAAACGGCGAAGACCGGCGGCGCGGTGAAGCCGAGCCCGGGGACGAGCGACACCGAGAAGAAGTCACCCGCGGGCACGTCGGGTGGGGCGGTTCGTGGAGTCGTCCGCTACGTCGGCAAGAACAAGCTCGAGCGCCGTCCGATTCGCCTCAATCTGCGGTCGGAGCCCGCGAAGGCTTGCCACGACCTGATCGGCGGGAACCCTCTTTCGGAGGAGGTGATCCTCGGCAAGGCCGGCGAGCTCGCGAACGCGTTCGTCTGGGTGAAGAAGGGGCTTCCCAAGCGGAAGAAGTGGCCTGTTCCCGAGGAGAAGGCCGTCCTCGATCAAAAGGGCTGTCGGTACGTCCCGCGCGTTCAAGGAGTTCGCGTCGGGCAGATCTTCGAGCTTCGAAACAGCGACATGCTGCTTCACAATTCGCGCGGCTTCTTGCGACGCAATCGCCAGTTCAACGTCGGACAACCGTCAGGCAGCAAGCCTCGCGAGCGCAAGTTTCGACGCGCAGAGATCGGCGCGATGGTGACTTGCGACGTGCACCCTTGGATGAAGGCGTACTTTCACGTCGTCGACCATCCCTTCTTCGCGGTCACCGGCGTCGACGGAAAGTTCGAGCTCACCGGGCTTCCTGCGGGGGAATACTCGGTCGGTGTGTGGCACGAGAGCTTCGGCGAGAAGAGCGCGAAGATCGAGGTTTCCGAGAGCGGTCGCGTCGATTTGGACTTCGCTTTCGAAGAGAAGAAGGACTGACGCTCGAACGGGTCTGTTCGCGACGGAAGGAGGGGCCGCGATGTAGAAGCGCGGTGGCATCGCATTCACGGTTTTGTCGATCGCGGCGTTCTTGGTCGTGCTCTTCGACGTTCAACGAATGGTCCTCGGCTTTCTCGGCTCGATGTCGCCCGCGACGCGACTCGAGTATCGACTCGACCTCGATCTGGCTCCGGATCTCATCGATTCCGCGCCGCGGGAAGTGCGACGAATCGTCGAGAAGCGCCTCGAGGCGGTCGACGTGCAGATTGCGGAGATCCGAGTTCCGACTCCGGACACGCTTCACGTCGTGGTGTCGAGTCAGGATCCAGAGGTGATCGAGGACGTTCGCCAGTACGTCGAGCGCCAGGGGCGCCTTCGATTTCAAGTCGTCCACTCGAATACGCCACCGAAGCTCGAGACCGACTGCCTCGAGCGCAAAGAGGGCGAGTACGATGACGCACTCTTCAAGTGGGCCGCGAGCTATCGCAAGTGGCGGTCGGGTCGTTCGGACGGGCCGCCTCCGGCTCGGAGGCGCCAAAGTACATAGCGCGTCGAAAGTGGGAGCGGCAAAACCCCGAGGAAGGGCTGGATTCTCCACTCGTTCCGACGACGCTCATGGTTCTCGAGAACGAGCCTCGATACATCGTCCACGGCTCGGACATCGAATCGGCGAATCTTGCGTTAGACATGAACGGACTCCCTGCCTTGGCGTTCGTCATGACCTCCGAGGGCGCCCGGCGCCTCAGCGCGCTGACAGGAACCCATTTCGGCCGCCAGTTGGCCAGCGTGTTCGACGAGCGCATTCTGCAAGCTCCGAGCATCAAGGACCGCATCACGAGCGACGGCATCGTCACCGGTCGCTTCACCGAGGAGGAGGTCGACTCCATGGTGATGCTCCTCGAGGCCGGGAGCCTACCCGTGCCCTTGGTTCACGAGTCGACCGTGGACGGGGACACCGAGCCGTTTCGGCTGTAGCTGTCGTGGACCGTGTACGCCGTGATTCTTCCCTTGCTGATCCCGGCGTACTGGTTGCGGCGTCGTGCGTGTTCCGGAGAAAAGGACTCTTAGCAGCCCGCTGAAGAAGTCGATTCGGCGTCCGAGCGGCCGATTCGACTTCTTCAACGGGCTGTTAGCGCCCCTTCAGCTTCACGTCGTCGAAATCGTTCATGTCGTCGAACGACCCGAGTCCGATTCGGCCGCGACCGAAGGTGTTGTCGACGACGCTCATGTGCGGCTTCTTCATGTCGTCGAAGAAGATCTCGATCGTGCCGCGCGAGGTGTCCCGCACGACCTTGACGTTGTGCCAAGTCTCGTTCTTCCACGGCGTCTTGTTCTTGTTGAGCGTCATCGCCTTACGCGGAGCGTTCTTGACGATCATGATCTGACCGCTGTTGGGATCGGGGTTGGCGCCCAGGTGGACGTAGTAGAAGTTCTGCGGATCTTGGTAGTTGAAGAAGATGCAGCAGTCGCGGTGTCCGCCAGTGTCCTTCGTGTTCATGACGCGGAAGGTGAGCTCGAAGTCGGAGACCTCGACGCCTTTGATCAGCGCGATGTGGTGGGGGCTGCGAACCTTCGGCTGGTAGTCGCTCCGGCGTCGTTGAATCCCGAAGACGTGGTTCACGTCGCCGGCACCGCCTTTCACAGCACGGTGCAGCCAGCTCTTTTCGTCGGTGACTTCCCAATTGCCGCGACCCTTCTCGAAGTCGTCGCTGAACTCGACGGGCTTGATGAGGCCGATCGCCTTCTCGGCGAGTCGACTCCCGAAGACCTTGT
>CAYZGY010000041.1:0-19768 GCA_964478085.1 uncultured Planctomycetia bacterium | reverse complement strand
GGACATCGCGCAGGTCGAGGCCGAGGCTCCCTGGTACCTTCACAAAGAGGCGCCAACGTTCGCGGACATGCTCGCTGGGATCCGGCGCGAGATTTGGACCGCTCGCTTTTCTGCGCAGCCGGTCTTCAAACGGGTAAGCGAGAAAATCCGCCGGCTCTTGCCGCGCTGGTTTCTCGCCGCGTGATTTCCGCGAAACTCCAGCTCAAGAGCTCAGCACTCCTCGGAGTGCGCCTGTGCTGTCCGCGAAGCGTTCGCCCGGTGCTCCGAAGGCCTCGAGCATCGAGACGTAGAGGTTCGCGAGTGGCGTGTTCTTGTCGTAGACGAGATGCTGCCCGCTCGCGAGTCGACCACCGGCACGTCCTGCGACGACGAGCGGCAGATTGCGCGGATCGTGCGCGTTGCCGTCGCGGATGCCCGACCCGAACAGGATCATCGAGTTGTCGAGCACGTTGCTGTCGCCCTCCTTCATGCCCTTCAGCTTGCGGAGGAAGTAGCCGTACTGCTCGATGTGCCAGCGGTTGATCGCCGCGTACTGGCGGAGCTTGTCCTTCTTGTTCTCGTGGTGCGAGATCGAGTGGTGACCGCCCTTGACCCCGTCGAGGAACGAGAAGCTCTCGTTGCTGACCGAGCGTCCGAACATGAAGGTCGAGACACGCGTCACGTCGGTCTGGAACGCGATCGCGATCATGTCGAGCATCAGGCGAACGCGTTCTTCGTGGCTGCGCGGTCGCTCGTTCGGTGAGCCGGACTCCGGGAACCCGGCTCGCGGCTTCCACGCCGATTGACCGGGGCTCGTCGTTCGCTCGAGTCGCTCCTCGATCGACCGGACGGCCTGGAGATATTCGTCGAGGCGTCGTTGGTCGCCGCGACCGAGCTTTCGCTGCAAGCGCTGCGCGTCTGCGAGAACGCGGTCGAGAAGGCGTTTGTCCTTCTTCGCGCTCGTCGCCTGGACGTTCGCCGCGCGATAGAGGCGCGAGTAGACGAGATGCGGTTGGATTTCCTTGGCGAGGGGGCGCGTCGGATCCTTCCACGAGATGTGCGAGCCGTAGACGCGCGTGTAGCCGACGTTCGTGTCGACACCCGTTCCGACGGGCGCGACGCCGAGCTCGAGGGAGGGGAGCGGCGTCTCTTTCTCCGCGACACGAGCCGCGAGCTGATCCATCGACGTGCCGTTCGCGTTGAGATCGTATCCGAGCGTCTTGCGAATTGTCGTGCAGGTCAGGAAGCCCGCGGTCTTGACGTAGTGCCCGTCGCCGCTACGGCTCGCGCGATTCCAGAGGTTCGTCAAGACGAGCAGCTCGCTCTTGAGATCCTCGAGAGACGCGAGCGTCGAGGAGAGCTCGAACTTTTTGCCTTCGCCATCAGGCGTCCAGAGATGCTGGTGCACGCCGTTCGGCATGAAGAGGACACCGAGGCGAACCGGAGCCGACTCGCCCTGCCTCGACTCGCCCTGCCTCGACTCGCCCTGCCTCGACTCGCCCTGCTTCGATTCGCCCTGCTTCGATTCGCCCTCCGTCGACTCGGCAGCCAAGAGCGGTGAAGGAGTCATCGCCTCCAGCCACGGCAACGCGAGCGAGGCGCCTGCGCCGCGAAGGATCGTTCGACGGGATAGCTTCTTCGCCCTTCTTACGGACGGCTGTCTTACGGACGGGATGTTCTTCACGGCTCACTCGTGGTTCTGGTGCCGGACTTTCTCAGGAACGGCACGCTACGGACGATCTCGTGCACGAGTCTATGCGACGAGAAATCATCCGTCTCGACCTTTTCCGCGATTTCGCGGACGACGCAGTAGTCTTCGAGAGTCAGTCCTCGGTTGAGCGCGAAGCCGAGCATCTTCGTCGTCAGATGCTCGAGGAACTCTCGCTTTCGGTCGAGGAGGATGCGCTTGAGGCCGTCGGGGCCGTCGAATGTCGTACCGTCGGGAAGGCGGCCTCGGCTGTCGATCGCTTTACCGGAATCTCGATCGCGCCATCGTCCGAGGACGTCGTAGTTCTCGAGACCGAATCCGATCGGGTCGATGCGATCGTGGCAGGTCGCGCAGATCGGGTTCTCGCGGTGCTTCTCGAGACGCTCGCGGATCGTCGCAGGCTCAGCCTTCTCGCCGTGCTCTTCGAGCTCGGGGACGTTCGGCGGAGGCGGTGGTGGCGGCGTGCCGAGGAGGGTCTCGAGGACCCACTTGCCGCGGAGGACGGGACTCGTGCGATGGGGGTAGCTCGAAACCGCGAGAACCGCCGCCATGCCGAGGACGCCGCCGCGTCGACTGTTTGCCGGTAGCTTGACTCGCTTCGGATGCTCGCGCAGTCCGCCGATCCGCAAGCGGTAGTGGCGCGCGAGCTCGTTGTTCATGTAGCTGAAGTCCGCGTCGATGAGGGTCGTCAACGGGATGTTCTTCCGCAGAATCTCCTCGAAGAAGAGGACTGGCTCGTACTTCATCACCGCTTCGAGGTCGGCGTCGTATTGTCGCGATAGCGTTGGATCCGGCTTGATGCCGCGACCGAGCTCTCGTGTGCCGAGCCACTGCTCGACGAAGCTGCGAGAAAACGCACGGACGCGCGAGCTCTTGAGCATGCGGGAGACCTGCTTCTCGAGAGTCGCGGGGTCGTGGAGCTTCTTCGATTCCGCGAGGCGGAGAAGATCCTTGTCGGGCATGCTTCCCCAGAGGAAGTACGAGAGGCGAGAGGCGATCTCGTAGTGACCGAGCTCGGCGAGTTCGCCAGGCGGGGCGGGCTCCTCGATGCGAAAGACGAAGTGAGGCGAGACGAGCGCGCCCTTGAGCGCGTACGCGACGCTGCGCTCGAAGGTCTCCCCGCTCTTCAGCTCTTCTCGGAAGAGCGCGAGATACGCGTCGACCTCATCGCTTTCGACAGGACGTCGGAAAGCTCGTGGGAGGAACTTTTCGAGCACCTCGCGCGCGGCTCGATCAGCTGTCTTCTTCTTGTCTGGTCGAGCGGCGATCAGCCTTTCTCGTGCCTCGGCGTCCTTGAGAACGTAGTCGAGCGCCTGACCCGCTGCGTCGATGTACTTCTCGAGATGGACGGGCGAGAGCGTCAGCGTCTCCGCGGCATTGTCGAAACCTTCGCCGCCCGCGCCGTCGGCGGGCAAGGTTGCGGCGGTGTCGAAGTGCATGCCGAAGAGGTCACGGATCGTCGTCGCGTACTCGGCGCGATTGAGGCGCCGCGTGATGGCCGGGCCAGGCTGAACTCCATCATCGCAGGCCGCTTTTCGCAGTGAGACGTCGAGCCTGTCGAGAAACGCAGCGCGCTCTTCGTTCGTCGGCGCGTCTTCGTCTTCCGGTGGCATCTCCTCGGAGCGTACGCGCGAGATGACGTCGAGCCAAGTCTTCGGCGCGGCGATCATGCTCTCGATCGAGTCGAAGCACGTCAGGTCGAGCTTCGCCTTCGCACGCTTTCCGCGGTGGCACTTGACGCAGTAGGATTCGAGGAAGTCCTCGACGTCACCGGGAATGTCTCTCGCGTAGCCGGTCGAGACGGGCGCGAGTCCGAGCCAGATGATACCGGCGATTCCGGTGAGCGTGGGGGCGATCGAGATGGGGCGAGCGATTGCGAGCATTCGTGTCGGCGTCGTTACCAGCTCGGAATTGTCATCGACGTCGTCTCGCTCGGCAAGCGAACGGAACAGGATTTTCTCTTCCGAGTGTTCGGGTTCGCGCAGCGGAGATTTTCCCGCAGGGAGTCTGTCCCATGACGATGGTTCCACGAGTTCTTGGCCGCTGCTGTGTCGCCGGTTTCGTGATTTTTTCGCTCGTCTCGTCGACGACCTCGTGCCGTTCGTGTGTTCGAGATGAATCCACGGGGTTCCCGTTCCGACGCGGTTCGGTCGAAAAGTTCGAGAGCGGTCAGGTCGCGAAGGGCTACCTGCTCGAAGCGACCGTCATCGAAGGAGTTCCGTGTGACCACGGGTGGATCCGATTCTTCGAGAACGGCCGACTCTCTTCGTTTCGACTTGCGGAAGATTTCGCGATCGACGGGAGATCGTTCCCGGCGGGCTCGACGATCTTTCGCGACGAGAAGCTCCGTCTCGCGAGTCGTGCCGGCTCTCGCGAGACACGATACTCGACGAGAGCGCTCTCGAGTCGACCCTGGCACTCGTACGGCTCGTAGTTCTCGAGCGGGTTTTCGAAGGTTTCGGCTGATTCCGGCATGTCAGGCTCCTTCCTTCGCCTTGCTGCAGGATCGATGGCCGACGCGACGCGTGCTGACGCGGATCGGCTCGGGGAAGTATTCGGCGACGCACTCGACGATGCCTTTTTGGCCCGTTATGGCGACCGCTTCGCCGTCGTCTCCGGTGACGCTGACGAACCTCGTACCACGAGAGTTCATCGCTTGGAGTACGGCGCGAATCGGATCGTCGACACCGACCTTGGCCCAGCTCGCATCGACGTGACGTTCGAGGGCGTCTTCGGGATCGAGCGAGCGTGTGTCGAGGGCGTGAGTGATCGATCGTTCCGTGAAGGCGCCGAATGGGCGGTCGAGCTCATCGATGACGATCACGCAGCCGAGGCGTTCGCGGCGCATCGCGGCGACAGCGTCGCGGACGCTATCGGAAGGGTGCATGCAGATCGCTGGTCGCAAGGCGAGTGTGCGGACGGGTTCGTTGAGGATTCGTTCGAAGAGTCCCATGATTTCGCTCCTTCTCTGGCGGGTGTGAAGGACCGTGAGACGATGGTGCAAAGCCTGGGCCAAGACGCGCTGATGGGAGATTTTTCGATTCCTGCCCTCGCCAGCTCCCGTCGATCGTGCTCGGTGGGTTAAAATGCCCACGGCCGTTCGCCGATCGCGTCGGCCTCTTTTGATGATCCGCTTCGAGGTTTTTCGCATGTCGCGCAAGATTTCCATCCCGGCGATCCTCGTCGGTCTCTGTTCCTTCCACGCGTCCGCGGGCGAATTCGACCCGGGGCGTCTCGAGGGCCTTCGACTTTGGCTCTCCGCGAACGAGTCGGTCGCGACCGAAAACAACGCAGGGCAAGGCGGGAGCGAGCGCGACGTCTTTCTCTGGAAGGATCGTTCGCCTCACGCGAACCACGTACGCGCGACGAACGATGAGCGCGACTCGCGCCCCGAGTGGATCCCGTCGGTTCCCGATCTCGGCGGCGAGCCCGCGATCGACGGCAAGGGCGGGAGTGATTTTTCGGTCACCGAGTCGCTGCTCGGACGCATCGACAAGCCGTTCGATCTCGACCGCGCGACGGTGTTTCTCGTCGCGAGATGGAATCACGCCGGGGGGCTTTGTCCATTCTTGATCAGCCCATCGGGCGATTCGAGGTCGGGGCGTGGAGGCGTCGCGATTCGTCGCGGTCGTGATCCGAAAGGTTGGTTCTGCGTGCACAACGGAGGGGCCGGAGGCGTCGAGCGTCTTCAGACGACGGAGCCTCCTCTCGACGACGAGTTTCACGTCCTCGCGGTGACGTTCGACAAGTCGAGCGCGTCGATTCGCATGTTCCTCGACGGTGCGCTACAGAACGAGTCGATTCGACACGGCTCGAAGCTGCCGCTCGATCCGGTGAGGTTCATTCAGATCGGCGGGCAAGGTCTCCTCGAGCCGGCGGGCGCGCCGGGTTCCGAGTGGTACTTCGGAGGGCAGATTGCCGAGATCGTCGTCTTCGATCGAGTGCTCTCGAGGTCATCCGGTGATCGATACGCGCTCGATGAGTTTGGCGCGGTCGGTTGGTACTTGCAGGAGAAGTACGGCCTCGAGGGCCGATTCGAGAAGCCGGTCCTCCCCACAGATACGGACAGAGATGGGCTCCTCGATGCCTTCGAGGACGAGTACGCCTTTCTCGACCCGAAGGATCCGACGGACGCTCGAGGGGATCACGATGAGGACGGTCTCTCTCACCTGAAGGAGTTCGAGCTGGGGACGAAGCCCGACCATCCCGACAGCGATGGCGACGGACTGTCGGACGGGGCCGAGGTGAACGAGCACGGCACGTCGCCGACGAACGCCGACTCCGACCGAGACGGTCTGCCGGACGGCGTCGAGTTGACGAAGCTCAAGACGAATCCTGCGGCACGAGACTCGGACGGCGATCGAATGCCCGACGGCTTCGAGATCTTCTCGGGGACGAACCCTGCGGATGCCACGAGTCGGACGGAGCCGAAGTACGACGTTCGCGACGAGGAGGTCGTCTTCGGAACGGTCGCTGTCGCGATGGACGGAACGGTGCTTCTCTTCGAGGAGAATCGCGAGGCGGGACGCTCCGAGGTCAAGCGCAGCGAAGACGGCGGCGCGACGTGGAGCGAGCCGATCGTCGTCGGCAAGCGACTCAAGATCGACGGCGACATGAGTGACGACGGTCGCTACCGGGGCCCGCACGTCGGCTGGAGCGAGCTCGGCACGGTCGTCGTCGATGAAAACACGGGCGACATCATGGTCTTCACCTCGGGCCTCAAGCCCGTCGAGGCGCTCTTTCGCAGCAAGGACCACGGAAAGACGTGGACGACCGAGAAGATCACCATCAAACCCGACAAGAACGGATGGCTTCCCGCGACGCTCGCGTCGTCCGACCCCGGCGTCACGCTTCAGTGGGGACCGAGGAAGGGGCGGCTGCTCGTGCCGACGCGCGTCTTCGTCGAGTACCTGAACAAGGGCAAGGGCCGCAAGTTCTTCGACAAGCACTACGCGAGCGCGATCTACAGTGACGACGGCGGGAAGACCTGGACGCCGAGCGAGCCGTTCCCTCTCGGTGGGACGGGTGAGTCCGGTCTCGTCGAGCTGCGCGACGGGACGATCTACTACAACTCGCGCACGCACTCGCGTCCTGGATTCCGGCGTATCTGCTACAGCGACGATGCCGGCGAGACCTGGCGCGATGAGCACGAGGACGACGAGCTCTGGGACGGCCCTCCCGACGTCTACGGCTGCAAGGGCGCGCTCGCGCGCATGCGCTACGACGATCGCGACGTGCTCCTCTTCAGCACGCCTGGTCGACGTGATACGCGCACCGATATCACCGTGCACGTCAGCCTCGACGGCGGGCAGACGTGGCCCTTCTCTCGCATGGTGAAGAAGGGACCCGGAAACTACACCTGGCTCGCGGTCGGTCGGGACGGCACCCCGAGCGCAGGTTGGATCTATCTGCTCGCCGGGAAGGACTGGTTCGCGCGCTTCAATCTCGCCTGGCTCTTCGAGGACACGAGCGTCTCGGCGAAGTCGAAGGACCCGTCTGCGTGGGCTCAGTTTCGAGGCCCGAACGGTTCAGGAATCGCCGACGGTCTCGCTCCGCCGGTCGAGTTCGGGGCCGGCAAGAACGAGCTCTGGCGCACGCCTCTCGCGTCGGGACACTCGTCTCCGTGCATCTCGGGCGACTCGATCTTCCTGACGACGTACGAGGCCGAGTCGAAGAAGCTCTCGGTCGTGTGTCTCGATCGCGCGAACGGCAAGGAGCGTTGGAGTCGCGGCGTCTCGATCTCGGGAAAGGTCGAGACGGGCCATCCTTCGTTCAACCCCGCGAGCAGCACGCCTGCGTGCGACGGCGAGCGAGTCGTCGCGTACTTCGGGTCGTACGGACTTCTCTGCTTCGACCTGCGAGGCGAGAAGCAGTGGGAGATCCCGATGCCTCTCGCAAAGTCGTACTGCGGCAACGCCGCGTCACCTATCATCGTCGGTGACCGAGCGATTCTCTACCGCGGCAACTACGTCGATCACTTCCTCCTCGCCGTCGACAAGCGCACGGGCAAGGAGCTTTGGAAGGTTCCGCAGAAGGATCGGTTCACTCCGGACATGGCCTGCGTCGCGATGCCGATCGTCGCGGGGGACAGGCTCGTTCTTCACTCGGCGCGTTCCGTGCAGGCCTTCGATCTTTCGAGCGGCGAGCGAATCTGGCGCGCCAACTGCTCGACGACGGCGACGAGCACGCCCGTTCTTTATGGCGACAATGTCATCGTCGCGACGTGGAACCAGACGGGCGAGCCTGATCTCGTTCCGGTTCTCCCTTCGTTCGAGCAGCTGCTCGCCGAGAACGACAAGGACGATGACGCGCTCATCAGCAAGAAAGAGTTCCCGCGCCTGATGATCTTCCATCGATCGGCGGGCACCGACGCACCCCACAACGGCGCACCGCTTCGATTCGGCTCGGGCGATCAGGATCGCGACGGTAAGCTCGATCGCGAGGAGTGGACGAAGCTCGAGAAGAAGACGGCCGAACGACGCGAGCGCCTCGTCCCGCACGGACTCCTGTCGATTCCGCTCCCGAGCCGAGGAGTGATCGACACGGACAGTGTGCGCGTGCTCGAGCGCAAAGGGATCCCGGAGGTGCCGTCCCCGCTCGTCCACGAGAACATGGCCTACCTCGTCAAGAACGGCGGACTGCTCACCTGCGTCGATCTCGAGACGGGGAAGACGGTCAAGCGGATGCGCACGAAGGGGCGTGGCACGCACTACGCTTCGCCGATCATCGCGGGGGGCAAGCTGTACGCGACGGCGGGGGACGGGAAGATTTCCGTGCTGACCCTTGGCGCTTCGCCCGAGATTCTCGCGGTGAACGAGATCGGCGAGCGAGTCTACGCGACACCTGCAGTGGTCGACGGCACCCTCTACATTCGGACGCACGGCGCGCTCGTCGCCTATCGCGAGGGAGCGAAGTAGATCATTCGACCTTATTTTGTCAGGCTGGATTTTTCGAGACCGACGCCTCAGGATCTCGTTAGGAACACTGACAGAAGAGGTGAAGGCCGATGGTCACCGAAGACGTCGCGACAGTCCGAGACTTCGAACCCGACCCGAGCTCTGCGCTCGACGAGACGACCCAACGGGCTCTTTTCCTCGCGCGCGCCCTGCAGGAACGCGCGAGCGAGCTTCAGACTCCCGAGGAGCGCAAGCAGCAGACCGAGCTCGATCGGATGATCCAGACCCCGAGCGACAAGGTGACGCTCACCGCGCTCACCGATCAGGCCTTCCGCTCGGAGGAGGCCGCACGCGCTGCGGATCAGCTGACGCACATTCTCGACGTACAAGGCGTCCCGCGTTTCTTCAGTCCTCTCGAGCGTACGCTACTCCGAGGATTTCAGTCCTTCGGCAGCTACCTTCCCGGCGTGACGATTCCTATGGTGAAGGATCGCATGCGTCGCGAGACCGCGAACGTGATCATCCCTGCCGAGGAAGAGGTTCTCTGCCGTCACCTCGACGATCGCGCGTCCGAAGGCGTGCGCATGAACGTCAACTTTCTCGGCGAGGCGATTCTTGGCGAGGCGGAAGCGAGCCGGCGTCTCAAGCAGTACCTTCACGCGCTTCAGCTCGACGAGATCGAGGTCGTCTCGGTCAAGATCTCGACGATCTACTCGCAGATCGCCCCGATCGCTCGCGAACAGACGATTCGTCAAGTCTGTGAGCGACTCGAGCTTCTCTACCGCGCGGCCGCGAAGGGGCGCTTCGAGCGCGCCGACGGCACCGAGGTGCCGAAGTTCGTCTATCTCGACATGGAGGAGTACCGCGATCTTTCGCTCACGGCGGAAGTGTTCCAGCGCACGCTCGATCGCCCCGGACTCGAGAACGTCGCGGCCGGGATCGTCTTTCAGGCGTACATCCCGGACTCCTTCGCGTGGCAGCAGAGAATCACCGAGTGGGCCAAAGAGCGCGTCGCGCGAGGTGGTGCGCCCATCACGATTCGCATCGTCAAAGGCGCCAACATGGAGATGGAGCGCGTCGAGGCGTCGCTCCACGGTTGGCCCCAGGTGCTGTTCCGCTCGAAGGTCGAGACGGACGCGAACTACAAGCGTATGGTGCAGTACGCGTTTCGCGAGGAGAACCTTCGTGCCGTGCGCCCCGGAATCGCGTCGCACAATCTTTTCGACGTCAGCTACGCGCTCTCGCTCGCGATCGAGAAGGACGCGTTCGATGCTTGTCAGTTCGAGATGCTCGAAGGCATGGCGAACCATCAGAGGCGCGCTCTTCAGGAGCTGACCCGCAGCATGCTCCTCTACGCGCCGGCGTGTCTCAAGGACGACTTCATTCACGCGATCGGCTACCTTGTCCGCCGTCTCGACGAGAACACGGGGGAAGAGAACTTCTTGCGGCACGCGTTCAACATCACCGTCGACTCGGACGCGTGGTCGCGTCTCGAGAAGGGATTTCTCGACGCGTTCGAGCGAATCGATGGACTGTCGACGGAGCCCCGGCGTACGCAGGATCGCGCTACCGAGACTTGGCCCGAGGTCACGGGATCTTCGGACCTTCCGGATTGGAAGCAGTTCGAGGGCGAACCCGACACCGACTTCTCGCTCCCGCAAAACTCCGTGTGGGCGGACAGCATCGTCGAGGCGTGGGAGAGTCGGGACGGCGAGAACGCGACGGAGATTCCTCTTTTCGTCGCGGGAGAGCCCGTCGACGAGAAGAGGGAGCTTCGCGAGAGCCGGGATCCGTCGCGCGAGGGCGTCGTCGTCGCGAGGTATCGACAAGCGAGCACGGAGGATGTCGAGCGAGCGGTCGCCTGCGCGAAGGAGGACCCCTCCGGTTGGCGCTCGATGTCGCGCGAGGAGCGCCACCGTCTGCTTCGCCGTGTCGCCGTCGAGATTCGCAAAGCGCGGGCGGATCTTCTCGGTGCGGCGCTCGCCGAAGGCGGGAAGACGATCCTCGAAGGTGATCCTGAAGTTTCCGAGGCCGTCGATTTCGTCGAGTTCTACTCGGCGACGGCGCGAGATCTCGAGTCGCGCGCTGACTTCGACGCGTCGCCGCGTGGTGTCGTTGTCGTCGTCTCGCCGTGGAACTTTCCGATCGCGATTCCGTGCGGAGGTATCGCGGCGGCGCTCGCAGCCGGCAACACGGTCCTGCTCAAGCCGGCGTCGAGCACCGTTCTCGTCGCTCACGAGCTCTGCGAGTGCTTCTATCGCGCGGGGGTTTCTCGTACGGCGTTACAGCTCTTTCCGTGTTCCGGCGGATCGGTCGGGTCGAAGCTCGTCTCGCATCCGGACGTCGACACGGTGATCCTCACGGGAGGGACCGACACGGCGCTTCGCATGCTCGAGACGAAGGCCGACATGCGCCTCCTCGCGGAGACCGGCGGCAAGAACGCGACCATCGTCACGGCGATGGCCGATCGCGATCAGGCGATCAAGCACGTGGTCCACTCGGCGTTCAGCCATTGCGGGCAGAAGTGCTCAGCGACCTCGCTGCTCCTCCTCGAGCAGGAAGTTTACGACGATTCCGACTTTCGCGAAGCTCTCGTCGACGCCGTGCGCAGCCTCCAGGTCGGATCGGCTTGGGAGACGAAGAACAAGCTCGGCCCGCTCTGCTCGCCGCCGTCGGGTGATCTCGTGAAAGGGCTCAAGGAGCTCGAGGAGGGTGAAGAGTGGGCGCTCATTCCACGTCGCCAGGAAGGCTCGAAGCACATTTATACGCCGGGCATCAAGTGGGGCGTGCGTTGTGGAAGCTACACGCACAGGACGGAGTTCTTCGGGCCCGTGCTCGGCGTCATGAAGTTCCGTTCGCTCTCGGAGGCCATCTCGATCGTCAACGAGACGGGCTACGGGCTGACGTCCGGGCTCGAGAGTCTCGACGATCGTGAGCAGGAGCAGTGGCTCGCGGGGATCGCTGCGGGAAATCTCTACGTCAATCGTCCGACGACGGGAGCGATCGTCCTGCGACAACCGTTCGGAGGGATGGGGAAGAGCGCGTTCGGGCCGGGCATCAAGGCGGGCGGGCCGAACTACGTCGCGCAACTGATGAGATTTTCGGCGGGCGCCATCGCGGCGGCGGAAGCGCCGTCGATCGAGAACGAGTCGCTCTCGAGGCTTGTCGATGCGCTCCGAGACGACTCCTCGAACGATTCGGAACGAGAGGCTCTCATCGCGGCGATCGCCGATTACGATCGGAGCGCCAGCGAAGAGTTCTTGCGCGAGCATGATCATCTTTGCCTCGTCGGTCAGGACAATATCCGTCGCTACCTCCCCGTCGACGTCGTGTACGTTCGCGTCGAGCCCGAGGACAGCTGGTTCGACATCGTCGCGCGCGTCGCCGCGGCCCGTGCTGTCGGTTGGCGCGTCGTCGTCTCGCACGCTCCGTCGACGCAAGAGGACGCGATCCATCGTCTCCACGCGTTGACGGAAGATTGGGCCGCGAACATCGAGTTTCTCGCTCATACCGACACGCAGCTCGAGGAGGAGATTGCCCTCGGGCAGGTTCCACGCCTTCGCTACGCGTCGCCCGATCGCGTGCCTCTCGCGGTTCGGCGTGCCGTGATCGGAAATTACGTCCACATCGCGGATGAGCCCGTCCTTCCGGTCGGTCGGGTCGAGCTGCTCGGGTACGTGCAGGAGCAGTCGCTCTCGATCGATTACCATCGCTACGGCAATCTGGGGGCGCGAGTCGGCGAGCAACGAGCAGACGTGCGTTGAGTGGCGGGCACCAAAGCGGTTGACCGACCCGAGCTCTGACGCGAGACTGGATCGACGGTTCCGTTCTTCCATTCTCCTTTGTCGATCCTCGAAATCGTGACCCGACGACCCCTTCTCCTGCTCGCGCTCCTCGTGGCGCTGTGTCTCGTCTCTCCGCTTCGCGCGGAAGATCGCCCCAACGTTCTCGTCATCTTGACGGACGACATGGGCTTCTCCGATCTCGGCTGCTTTGGCGGCGAGATCTCGACGCCGAGTCTCGACGCGCTCGCCGCGGGAGGCCTCCGCTTGACCGAGTTCTACAACACGGCGCGCTGCTGGCCGACGCGTGCGACGCTGATGTCGGGGCGTTACAGCGATCGCCTCGGTCCGAACCAGGTCGCGATTCCGCAGCTCCTCAAGACCGTCGGCTACCAGACCGGCATGGTCGGGAAGTGGCATCTCGGCGGTGATCCGAAGAAGACTGGTCCGATCCAGCGCGGCTTCGACGACTTCTACGGCACGATGAACGGTGCCGGGTCGTTCTGGGATCCGTACACGCTCGCACGTAACACCGAGTTCACCGAGCCGGATGGCAAGGACTACTACTACACCGACAAGATCGGTAGCGAAGCCGTTCGTCAGATCGAGACCTTCGCGAAGTCCGACAAGCCGTTCTTTCAATACGTCGCCTTCACGGCGGCGCACTGGCCGCTCCACGCTCCCGAGAAGACCGTCCAGAAGTACCTCGAGATGTACGAGGGGGGCTGGGAGAAGCTGCGTCGCGACCGCTACGAGCGCATGCTGAAGCTCGGCGTCATCGACAAGAAGCGCTGGCCGCTTCCGGCGAGCGAGCCCGGCGTCGCCGACTGGGAGAAGGTCGACCACAAGCCGTGGCGCATCCGCAACATGGCGATCTACGCGGCGATGGTCGATCACATGGATCAGGCCGTCGGCAAGATCGTCGGTGCTCTCGAGAGGACGAAGCAGATCGACAACACGCTGATCATCTACTTCCACGACAACGGCGCGTGTCACGAGCACTTGCACGGCAACGGCTGGAACACGGCGAACAACATTCTCGAGAAGGCGAAGAAGGCCGGGCGAAAGGTCGCGGTCGGTGATCAGTTCGACGTTCCGATGGGAGGTCCGTGGACCTACGGCAGCGTCGGTCACAACTGGGCGCACGCACAGAACACGCCGATGCGCCGGTACAAGGCGAATGTTCACAACGGCGGGGCCTGCACGCCGGCGATCGTGCACTGGCCGAAGGGGCTCAAGACGAAGCCCGGGGCGATCACGCGTGAGCGTGGGCACGTCATCGATCTGATGGCGACGTGTCTCGAGCTCTCCGGAGCGAAGTATCCAGATTCCTTCGGGGGGAAAAAGATCCGGCCGCACGAGAGTCTCTCGCTCCTGCCGATCCTTCGCGCCGAGAAGACGAATCGCGAGCACGCGTACCTCTTCAACCACGGCGGCACGCACGCGGTGGTTCAAGGGGACTACAAGATCGTCCGTGAGCGCCGCCGCCCTTGGGCGCTCTACCACATCACCGAGGACCGTACGGAGACGAAGGACCTCGCGAAGGAGCATCCCGAGCGCGTCGAGATGATGGCGACGATCTGGGAGGCGCGCTGGGGGCGTAGGAAAGGGACGAAGTGACTGTATCCATGCGAAGGATCCTGACGGCCTCTGTCGCGTTCGTCCTGCTTCTTTCGGGCGGGATCGAGCTGTGTGCGTGTCCCGAGGATCGTCCGGACGGGATGCGTGCCGGCGCCGCCGAGCGCGATATCTCGCCGCCGGTCGGTATGGAGATCCTCCACTACTTCCGCAAGAACATCGGAGTCCACGATCCGCTCTTCCTGCGAGCGCTCGTGCTCGAGGACGCAAAGGGGACTTCGTTCGCGTTGATCACGGTCGATCTGATCTGTGCAGGATTCGTCGCGAGCGACGAGCTACGCGATCGCGTGAAGAAGGCGACCGGCGTCACGGAAGTCTGGCTCAACTGCAGCCACAATCACTCGTCCCGATGGCTCAACTCGATCGGTGGCGAAGGTCAGAAGTGGACGGACGAGCGAAAATGGGACGAGTACCGCGACCGACCGATCTCGGAGAGCCCGGAAGAGGCGAAGTGGAATCGACGCGTTCATCAGATTGCCGCCGAGGTCGTCTCGGAAGCAAAGCGAAGACTCGAGCCGGTGACGCTCTCGAGCGGCCGCGCGAGAGTCCAGGTCGGCTTCAATCGTCGCGTCGCGCGCGCGGATGGAAGCGTGCGCATGGCCGTCAACAAGAGCGGTGCGATCGCTCCGTGGGTGAGCGTTCTCGTCGCGCATCGCCGCGGCACGAAGATTCCCGTCGCGGTTCTCTTCGAGCACGCCGCGCACCCGGTCACGGTTCCGCACACGAGTCGGCTCGTCTCGGCCGATTTTCCCGGAGCTGCCGTCGCTCGCATCCGCGAAAAGCTCGGGAAGGACGTCGTCGCTCTCTTCGGGCAGGGCTGCTGCGGGAACATCAACAGCTTCCCGCTGCGTAGCTCGCACGCGGACGCGGACCGCGCGGGGCGTCGTCTCGGTGACGCTGTCATCGAGGCGATGGGATCGCTCCGATCGATCGACGCGACGACGATGACTCTCCGGCATGAGAGGATCGAGCTTCCGACTCGTGAGCTGCCCTCGGCCGAGGTCGTCGCCGACTTGCGCCGCCGAAATCAGAATCGTCCCGAGCGGATCAAGCAGCTCGACAAGATCGACGCACTTCGCAAGGCCGGCGGCACGCCACCGCCGAGGCGATTCGACGTGAACGCCGTGATGCTCGGCGAGGATTGGTGCCTCATCGGCATGTCCTACGAGACCTTTGTCGAGTACGAGCTCTGGATCGACAAGCACGCACCGTTTCGCGACAAGATGGTCTTCGCGTTGACGAACGGAGGTCGCGCGTACATCGGAACGGACGCGGCACTCGCGCTCGGCCCGAAGGGGGGCTACGAGGCGGGCTGCCTCCCGAATTGGGGCGCGCACGAGTCGATGTCACCGAGCCTCGGACCGCCGGCCGTCGGAGCCGAGAAGCGAATCCACGCGGCGTTTCGCTCGCTCTGGAGCGATCGTTCCACCTCCGCACGACGGATCCGTTCGACTTCTGCGAAGGGCTCGACGGGCGAGAAACGCACGGAAGATCGACCATGACCTCTTCGTAGATTCGCGTCGCGAGCTCTACGGGGCGGCAGAGTTACGCTCAACGACGGCGAGCTCGCGAAGCGGGTCGTTTCGGTCCGCCGCCCTTGCCGCCCTTGCCACCCTTGCCGCCCTTGCCGCCCTTGCCACCCTTGCCGCCCTTCTTGCCGCGCTCCCCGGATCGTTGGCGGCGTTCGTCCGCATCGAGCGGCCAGGCGAGGTAGACCACGTGCCGCGGCCCTTTGTGCTGCGGGCGGTGAACCTCGAGTCGGAAGCCGCAGTGCTGAATGCGACGCTCGAACGAGCCGACGGCCTCTTCGGACCAGACGGCGAGGACGCCGCCGGGACGCAGCGCTGCCAGCGTGCGGGACAGGGCCGCCGAGCCGAAGAGCACATCCTCCTTGCCCTCGGAGACGGGAAACGGGCCTTCGTAGAGATCGAGGACGATCGCGTCGTACTTTTTCTCCACTCCCGCGTTCGCCGCTCTTCGAACGAGAACGCTGACGTCGATGATCTCGAGCGTCGTGCGCTTGTCCTCGAGGGCGCGTCCCGAGAGATCGGCGATGGGACCGCGATTCCACTGCGCCACGATCGGGTTGAGCTCCGCGACGATTACGGTCGCATCGTCGGAGAGAGAATCGAGCGCCGCGCGTAGCGTGTATCCCATGCCGAGACCGGCGACGAGAACTCGGGCGCCCGACTTCTTCGCGAGTGGCTCGCACGCGAGCTCGGCCAGCGCGACCTCGGAGCGGTGCAGCCGGCTCGACATCAAGACGCGCCGGTCGATCGTGATGATCCAGTCGTCGTCACCTCGGCGGAGCAGCTCGAGCTTGCCTTCGTCGGTATCGACGCTGTCGACGTTCTCGAAGGGGCGGGGCATGACGCGCACGATAGGAGACGCGCGAGCTCGTGGGAAGTGGATTCCCGTCGTGCATCGATTAGGATGCGGCTTCTCGGAAGGTCTGAACGATCGAATCTCCGTAGGAGGTCAACAGGATGCTCTCGTCTCGCTCACTCGTCGCCCTCGTGTTTCTGTGTCTCGTCGCTGCTCGCTCCGGATCTGCCGAGGCGAAACGGCCCAACATCGTCTTCTTCTTCAGCGACGATCTGACGACGCAGTCGATCTCGGCGTACAAGTACGGTCTCGATCTTCCGCCGACCCCGAACATCGACCGCCTCGCTCGTGAGGGCATGCTCTTCGAGAACAGCTTCTGCGGGAACAGCATCTGCACACCGTCCCGCGGCACGGTGATGACGGGGCTGCACAGTCACAAGAACGGCATCGTGCATCTCGGTGGTGCACTCGACCCGAAGGGGCCGTCGTGGCCGAAAGCCCTTCAAAAGAACGGCTACACGACCGCGGTGTTCGGCAAGTGGCACATGAAGACCAAGCCGACTGGCTTCGACGCTTGGGAGGTCTTCAGCGGTCAGGGGTCCTACTACAATCCGGACCTCTTCGGTCCGAACGGAAGTCGTCGCATCGAGGGGCACTCGACCGACGTTGTCACGGACCTCGCGCTCGAGTGGCTCGGCAAGCGTGACAAATCGAAGCCCTTCGCGCTCATGGTTCAGCACAAGGCTCCTCACCGAAACTGGAAGCCGAGCCTCGCTGACCTGAAGCTGTACCGCGACATCAAGTTTCCCGAGCCCGACTCGCTCTTCGACGACTACGCCGGACGTGTCGCCGCGTCGAACCACAAGATGGGCATCGACAAGCACATGAGAATGGCGAGCGATCTGATGCTCTTCGCGACGGAGAAGGACCTGCGCGTGATTCGTCGCATGACGCCCGCGCAGGCGAAGGAGTACCGCGCCGCGTTCGAGAAGGAGAATCAAGCCTTCCTCGCGAACCCGCCGAAGGGAAAGGACCTCGTGCGCTGGAAGTATCAGCGTTACATGCGCAACTACCTGCGCTGCGTCGCCGGAGTCGATCGCAACGTCGGTCGCGTTCTCGAGGCGCTCGACAAGGCCGATCTCTCGAAGGACACTCTCGTCGTCTACTGCGCCGACCAGGGCTTCTACCTCGGAGAGCACGGCTGGTTCGACAAGCGCTGGGCCTACGAAGAGTCGCTCAAGATGCCGCTCATCATGCGTTGGCCCGGCAAGATCGAGCCCGGGACGCGCTGTCGGGCGATGGTTCAGAACATCGACTACGCGCCGACGTTTCTCGAGGCCGCCGGACTGAAGCCCGATTGGAAGGTCCACGGCGTCAGCCTGATGCCGCTCCTGCGCGGCGACGGCGCGACGCCTGCGAAGTGGCGTGAGGTGATCTACTACCGCTACATCGATCGTGGACACGGCGTTGCGGCGCACAGCGCGATTCGCACGAACACGGAGAAGCTGCTCTTCTTCGACCGTCCACGCAACGAGGCCGAGGGGAAGAGCCGTTGGGAGCTCTTCGATCTCGTCAAGGACCCGAAGGAGATGAAGAACCTCGCGAGCGACCCGGCGTACGCTGAGCGGTTCGCCGCGCTCAAGAAGAGGTTTCAGGCGACGCGTGAGCACTACGACGACACGGACGAGAGCGTCTGGCAACCGCGCAACACCAAACGCTTCCCGCCCGAGTCGTACATCCGACCGCCGCGGCGGCGACGCTGAGAGTTATTTTCCTCGGCCCAGCAGGCGCGCCACGGACGGCTCGATGGCCTCGGCCCAGATCCTGTAGCCCTTCGTCGAAACGTGGAGCGCGTCTGGCATGATCTCCTTGCTGAGCGAGCCATCGTTCTCGATGAAATGATGGCCGATCGGCAGGTACGTGATGGCCGGGTCGCTCTCGAGGCGGCGGAGCGCCTGATTGACCTGGAGAATCTTGCCGCGCTGCTCGTTGAACGCCTGGCCACGCGGGAAGATGTCGAGCAAGAGCACTTTCGTCTTCGGGAGCTTCGCGCGGATCTTCGCGATGACGGCCGTGACGCCGTCGACCATCTCGGGCGCGGTGCTTCGACCCCTGCCCGAGTTGTTGGTGCCGATCATCACCACGGCGAGCTTCGGGGAGATCCCCTCGACATTGCCGTTGTCGAGCCGCCAGAGGACGTGCTGCGTTCGGTCGCCGCCGATGCCGAGATTGACGGCCTTGCGATTTCCGTAGAACTCCTTCCAGACCCCGCGTCCGGCTCCTTCCCACCCCTGCGTGATCGAGTCGCCGATGAAGGTCAGGTCGACGTCGCCCTTCTTCACGCGCTCGTTGAAGCTCTGATGGCGTCGCATCCAGCCGCCGCCGCGGGGCTCGGGCTTGACCGCCGAGTGGGCCGGTGTTCCGAAGCTCGTGTCGGGCTTCTCGATGTCGAGCTCGCGAATCCAGATGTTGCGGTAATGGACGCTGTGACCCTCGGCCTGAAGCTTGAGTCCGCCGGGACGATCCGTGATGCCGACACCGCCCTGATTGCCGCCATCGATGCCCGAGTTCGGTCCTCCCCAGACCTTGTTGATCGGCACGTTCTCGTGAACGAGGACACCGTTGAGGTACATCGTCACGAGCGCCTTCTCGCTCCTCTTGCCATCTTGGAATCGCGCCGCTCGAAACGTGATGTCGTACGAGTTCCAGCGACGCAGTCCCTTGTACGCGAAGTACGGTGCGGGAGTCTCGTTGATCACGGCTCCGAGACCATGCTTCGACTTGTCGCCGTCGAGAATCTGAATCTCGTAGCGATTTTGCAGGTAGACGCCGCTGTTGCTTCCACGCGAGGGCAGGAAGAACTCGACGTGGAGGCGAAAGTCACGGTACTTCTTCTTCGTGACGATGTCCGCTGCGCCGTACTTGCCACCAGCCGCCGCTGGGTCGTGCGTGACGACCGCGCCGCCAGGACCCTTCGGATCCTTGACGATCTTCCACTTGATCGGCAGCGAGGAGCTGAAGCGCGGACCTTCCCAGTAGGTCCACTTCGCGTCGAGCATCTCGCGCGTTCCATCGAAGATGACCTCGGCGCCTTCCTCGGGAGGTGCACCGACTCCGATATGCTTGTCCGCGTAGAGGGCGGGGAGCTGGCAGCAGAGGAGGCAGAGCGAGACGTAGAGAGTTCGGCGCATCATGGTCTTTCCTTCGTCGTTTCCTTCGTCGTTTCCTTCGTAAGATTTCGATCGTGTGATGATGCTGCCCGCTCTCGACTTCGGCGTCCAGTTTCGAGCGCGGCGATCTCGTATCCGTGATAGGATGCCGAGGCTCGCCAGGAAACGAGCGAACTCGAGGAGAGCGACGTTCTCGAAGAGGCGCCAGAGGATGCGAAAGGCCCTGACGAGAGCCTCGTTCCTGATCGGCAGCGTCGCCGTTCTTGCGGT
>CAYZGY010000040.1:0-20331 GCA_964478085.1 uncultured Planctomycetia bacterium | reverse complement strand
CCGAAGAAGCGAACGTGGCCGTCCCCGAGATTCTTCGAGTTCTCCATCCGGGCGGCAAGGCGATCGGAAACGAGAAGGTGCTCGGTGCTGCGACGATCGTCAAGCCCGTGCCGGACGGCGTCGACTCGTGGAGCCATCCGTACCGCCGGCCCGACAACAACCCCCAGTCGACCGACCGGATCGCGCGCGCACCCTACCGTACTCAGTTCCTCGCCGATCCGAAGTTCTGCCCGATGCCCGAAATCTCGGTCGCCGCGGGAGGACGAGTCTTCCGCGCCTTCGGGCACATCGCGCACAAGGCGAATCAGAACGCGATGCTCAACAAGCTGATCTGCGTCAACGCCTACAACGGGACGATTCTCTGGACGCGAGACCTGAGCGAAGGATTCATGATCCACCGCAATACGCTCATCGCGACTCCCGAGCACCTCTTCCTCGGCGATCAGCGCTCGCTCAAGCTCATCGACGCGACGACCGGAAAGGTCGCGCACGAGATCATCGTTCCGAAGGATACCGCCGACGGACCCGTCTGGAAATGGATGGGCATCTCGGGCGGCAAGCTCTACGCGCTCGTCGGCGCGCCCGAAGTGGCGATCTCGACGAAACGCTCGAACACGCCTGGGCTCGGTCATTGGCCTTGGGGCATGTGGGACGGGCACAAGTACGGAGATCCCAGGAGCAACTTCGGCTTCGGGCGCAACTTCATCGCGATCGACCTCGCGACGCGCAAGATCGAATGGAACCATCGCGAGAAGGAGCACATCGACAGCCGTGGCGTCTGCATGCAGGGTGACAAGATCTACTTCTGGTCTCCGCTGAAGCATCTCGCCTGCCTCGACACGAAGACGCAGAAGATCGACTGGCGCAACAGCGACAAGAATCTCCTCGCCGCGATCGGCAAGGACGGCCGCGCGCAGCACTACGTCACGGGCTACGCGACGACGACGTTCATCAAGTGCAGCGAGAACGAGATCTTCTTCGCGGGACCGCAACGCAAAGACCTCGTCGCCGCGAGCACGACGGACGGCTCGCTCCTCTGGACACGCAAGGGCGGCAACCTCCAGCTCGTCCTGCGCGACAAGGGCCTCTTCGCCGCGGGACCCGGCAGCAACGGCGTGCAGCTCAATCCGGGAACGGGTGAGGTTCTCGGACGCCTTCCGACGCGCCGTGCGTGCACACGAGCGACGGGGAGCGTCGACAGCATCTTCTATCGAACGACGGGCGGAACGGTGCGTCTCGACGTCGATTCGAACTCGCTCCAGCACGTCGCGCCGATGCGCCCGCCTTGCCAGGACGGCGTGATCATCTCCGACGGTTACCTCTACTGGGGTCCGTGGATGTGCGGCTGCCAGCTGTCGCTCTACGGTCATATCGCGCTCGGCTCGCGAGAGGCCGCCGCCGAGCTCTCTCCTCCGGCTCCCGCTGTCGAGTCAGGAAAGGCGAGCACCGGACGGTCGAAAGGATCTGCGGCAGGAGCCGCGGACTGGCCGGCCTATCGTGGCGGTAACGCGCGTCGCGATGCATCGACGAAGACCGCACCGAAGAGGCTCGCGCGACTCTGGGAGTATCGTGTCGGAGAAGACCTCGCGCCGACGGCCCCCATCGCGGTCGGCGATCGCGTCTACTTCGGCGATCGAAGCGGAGCGGTGCACTGCGTCGGAAAGGGCGGCCAGCGCGCGTGGAAGGTCTACACGGGCGGCTCGATCTTCTTCCCACCGGCCTACGACAGCGGACGACTCTTCATCGGCTCGGCGGACGGCTGGCTCTACTGTCTCGACGCAGCGAGTGGCGATCGACTCTGGCGCTACCGCGTCGCCCCCGAGGAGCGCCGCATCCCGGTCTACGGAAATCTCATCTCGACGTGGCCTCTCGCCGGAGGCGTCGCGGTTCATGAGGGGATCGTCTACGCAGCGGCCGGCATCGCGCACTACGACGGCACGCACGTCGTCGCGATCGACGCCGCCAGCGGCTCGATCCACTGGCACAACGGCTCGTCGGGATCGCTCGCCAAGGACGTCGACAGCGGCGTCAGCCTCCAAGGCGCGCTCGCGATCCGCGGTGGCGAGCTCCACTTCGCCGGCGGCGGACGCCAGCGTGTCGCTCGCTTCGACCTGACGAACGGTCGCTGCCTCAACACGCCTCGCAAGGGTGTCACCTCGAGCTTTCAAACCGCGTTTACGCCGTACTTCCCCGACTACGCGCAGTTCACCTCCTGTCGACGCGACTACGCGAACGGAACGACGCTCTCCTACGATGCGAGCTACGAAGGAAGCCGCCACAGTCCCCTGATGCTCCTGGCGCCCCAGAAGAAGACGAAGGACGGCGACGCCGCCCCGAAGCCGAAGCAGCCCAGCGATCGACGCCGCGGTCGGGACTCCAAAGCACGCCGCCGAGGACTCGTCTGGAGCCTCCACGGCGAACGCTACAACCATCTCGTCACGACGCCGGATGCGGTCGTCGCAGCGGGTGAGCGGGACAAGAAGCCCTTCCTCGCCGTCGTCGAGCTCGAGTCCGGAAAGCGTCGTGCCGAGGTCGCATTGAGCTCGAGCCCGGTCAAGGGAGGAACCGCGATCGATCGCCGTGGCCGTGTCGTCGTCAGCCTTCGAGACGGCGTCGTGGAGTGCTACGGCGACGAATCGTAGAGTCCGCGAGAGGATTCCACGACGCGCTTCTTGACGAGCGGCCTCCGGGCGACGATGCTCGCAGCATCTCGCTGCCGCCACGGACTTTTGACGTCCCCACTCCGGATCGGTGAGCCACGCCGGAAGGGGGCAGCGATCTGCGCGCCCTCGAGGACCGCGTAGACAACGCAACGCTGCAGACAAGAAGACGCAGGGTCCAGGCACGCAAATGATGACGCGATCGCATCGATTCGTGATGTTCGGAGTCGTTCTGAGCAGCTTGCTGCTCGCCACCGGGTCGGCTTCCGTCCACGCGCAGAGCATGGCATTCGTCGCCGAGGGCGACAACGCGAGCTACTTCAAGGGCACCGAAGAGCCCTCGCCCGATGCGGCGGACGGCTCGGCGACGACCGAGTGGACGGCGGTCGAGTTCGACGACGCCACCTGGCTCCAGGGCCCTCAAGGCGTCGGCTACGCCGATGGCGACGACCAGACCGTCCTCGACGACATGAGGGACAGCTACACGTCGTACTACGTGCGCGTCGAGTTCGAGGTCGACCTCGCCGCGGCCGTCACCGAGCTTCTCTTCGAGATGAGCTGGGACGACGGCTTCCTCGCGTACCTCAACGGTATCGAGATCGCACGCGACCGTCTCGGCGCCGTCGGCTCGATCCCGACCTTCGACGCGCTCGCCGACGGTGGACACGAAGCGACCGCCTTCGAGCCGTTTCCGGTCGACCCCGCGCTTCTCCACGACGGGACGAACGTCCTCGCGTTTCAGGTCCACAACACGGCGATCGGATCGAGCGACGCGAGCGGAACCGCGATCCTCACGGGCAATCCCCTGACGTGCCCGATCAACTTGACGTGTGACGCGAACGTCGACGGCTCCGTGTCCCTCGGCTGGTCGAATCAAGGAGAGTCTTTCCCGACGATTCGAGTCGTGCGCGACGGCGAGGTCGTCGCGGAGAACGCCGGAGCGAACGCCGAGACCTTCGTCGATCCCGCGCCCGGCGCCGGTGCGCACACTTACGAGATCGTCGCGGTCAGCGAGGGCGACATCGAGTGTGCTCCGATCGCATGCTCCGTCGTGATCGAGGACCTCAGCAACCACCTCGTCGCGAGTCCCGGTGCTCCCTGCACGTACTTCAAAGGAACGGAAGCGCCGCCCGAAGACTGGACGGAGGTCGACTTCGCTGAAGATGAACGCTGGCTCGACGGTGTCACGGGCCTCGGTTACGCCGACGGCGACGATCACACCGTACTCGACGACATGCGGGACGGCTACCTGGCTTTCTTCGTGCGCATCCCTTTCGAGGTCGCCGCCAACGAGCTGCCGATCGCGCGATTAGCCCTGCGCATCGACTACGACGACAGCTTCGTCGCGTACCTCAATGGCGTCGAGATCACCCGAGCGGGGCTCGGCCAGGCGGGCTCCCCCGTCGCGTTCGACGCCACCGGCACGAATCACGAAGCCGGCACGCCGGTCGACTTCGGTGTCGCCGATCCGGGTCTCGTTCGTTCAGGACTCAACGTTCTCGCGATCGAGATTCACAACCAAGCGATCGGCTCGAGCGACGCGAGCTGCATCCCCGAGCTCGTTCGCGACACGCTCCTCTGTCCCGGTCTCAACGACATCACGTGCACCGTGGATCAGGAGATGGACGAGGTAAATCTGAGCTGGATCAATTTCGCGGAGTACGAGTCGATCGAGGTGCGCCGAAACGGTGAGACGATCGCGGACGCGCTCGCGGGTGACGTCGCGACCTTCACCGACAAGCCCGGCGAGGGAGCTCACACCTACGAGGTCATCGTCACCGAGGTCGACGGCACCGAGTGCCCGCCGATGACCTGCACGGGCGTCTTCGTCGAAGGCGCCGGCAGTACGATCATCTTCGACGAAGGCGGCGAGATCGCCTTCCTGCGCGCCGTCGACCTCCTCCCCGAGGGCTGGGAGACCCCCGAGCTCGACGACACGGCGTGGGAGCGAGGTCCGACGGGGATCGGATACGGCGACGGAGACGACGCGACCGACCTCTCGATTCCGGGACCGAACGGCGAGCCCGCGATGGAGGACAACTACGCGGTGGTCCTGACGCGTCTCGAGTTCGAGCTCGCCAATCTCGCGGAGGTCACCGCGCTCCGACTTCGCGTTCGGTTCGACGACGGCGTGGCTGTCTTCCTCAACGGCGAGGAGATCCGCCGCGTCAATCTGCCTCTCGATCAGCCGATCACCGACGCCCTCGTGGCGAATGTCACGATCGGCGATGCACCGGCGAGTTGCATCGGCCCCGACGATCCGGCTGCCGGCTGCGCGATCGTCGACCTTCCGCTCGCTTCTCTCGTCGAGGGAACGAATCTCCTCGCGGTCAGTGTGCACAACACGGGTCTCGGAAGCTCGGACCTCTCGTACATTCCGACACTCGTGCTTACGGGTCCGGACGGCGAGGTGCGCAACCTCTTCGTTCGTGGGGATGCCGATCAGAGTGGCGGCACGCCGAACCTGACGGATGCGGTGCGCATCCTCAACGCGCTCTTCGGCGGTCTGCCCTTCGGTCCTGGTGACTGCCTCGACGCGGCCGACACGGACGACAACGGCGGCGTCACCTTCACCGACGACGGCCGACTCCTCAACTCGCTCTTCGGCGGCATGCCGGAGCCCCCGGCACCAGGATTCAGCTGCGGCGAGGATCCGACGGACGACGCGCTCGGAAACTGCGCGCAAGCCGCCTGCTCGTAGGAGTACCTCATCGGACGAGAATGGGCCGGGAAAACCGCCCCGCGAGTACCGCCAGCGGACCTTCTGAAGCCGCCACGAGCGATCTCTCGATAGAAAGAGAAGCGGAAAACCGTTCAGGGTCTGAACGCTCTCTGACTCTCGAGGAGCCGAACTTCAAGAAATCGGGCCGCGGAAAGAAGCGAGCACGCGCGAAGAACCGTTAGCAGCTCGTGTACGAGACGCAACCGAGCGCACCGTCGTCGTCGGTCCCACACGGCCCTTCTCCTGGCGGACCTGGATCGACCGGTGCTGGTCCTCCGATGAAGAGGTAGTTGAGGATGCGGATCGCGTCCGTCAAGTCTGCGACACCGCTGTTGTCCGCGTCCGCTGCATCGAGACAGGGCGGCTCGCCACTTCCGCGGAAGAGCCAGTTGAGAATCTGAACGCCGTCGGTGAGATCGAGCGCGCCCGAGTCGTCCGCGTCGCCGCGATGGAAGATCGGCTCGTCGTCGCTCTCGACCACCGCCGAGGCCTCGTTCGAGCTTCCGCTCTCGCCCCCCGCGCCGACGGCGGTGACGACGTAGTAGTACGTGACATCGAACGAGATGTCCTCGTCGGTCAGCGTCGAATCGGCCATCGGATTCGTGTGAAGCTTCTGGTACGGCCCACCCGACGCCTCCGCTCGGTAGACGTTGTAGCCTTCGAGATTCGGACAGTCGACGTCGTTCCAATCGAGAGCGATTTCGATCTCGGCCGGTGTCGCCACGAGCCCCGACGGCGCGGGGCAAGGCTGCGCCTCGCCACCGTACTTCTCGTCGATGTAGTCCCAGATCTCATCGCGCTCGTCGGAGTCGAGCGGATGATCGAAGATGAGAATCTCCGCGAAGTGCCCCTTGTGATCGTACGTCTGCGGCGCGGCGAGACCGTCCGCGTACTGGCCGAGACTGATGTAGGACGGATTCGGCAGCAGTCCGTACCAGTTCCCGACGTTGTTCCCGGCGAGAGATCCCGTCGCGCCGGGGTCGAACGCGCCGTCCGTGTAGAAGTCCCAGATCGCGCCGTCGGCGTTGACGATGGTCGCGTGACGTGCGCCGTCGGCCGTCGGAGTCGTGTCGAAGACGTAGTTGTTGGTGCCATCGATGCGCCAACTCTGCATGCCGAAGCCACCGTTTTGGTCGGCGAACATCACGGTCGAGATGAATCCCTGCGTCGCGGGATCCGCGACCTCGAAGCCGTAAGCCTCGCCGGCGTTCGTCTGTGTGTAGACGACCACGATCGAGCCGGCCGGATCGTCGAACCACGCAGGGGAGACGTCGAGCGCGATGAGAAAGTCGTCGTCGAAGAGAACGGAGCCGGCACCGTTCTCCCCGAGCTCGCTCACGACCGGCTGATAGAACGAGTCGACCTGACTCAGAGCGATGCCGCAGATCTTGTCGATCCAATCGGTGACCGGCTCGCCGACGGGCGGGTTATCCGTCGCGGGGTCTGCGTCGATGTCCGAGCCATCGAGCCAGAAACGGAGCCCGTCGACGTCGGGTGCGCCGTCGAGAATCGCGTCCTCGCAGGGATCGGCGACCGTTCCGATCACCTCGTTCGAGGGCCCCCCCTCCTGACCGCCCGAGACACACGTGACGACGTAGTAGAAGACGTCTCCGATCGCGACATCGTCGTCGAGGTAGTCCGATTCGGTGAGCAACGCGTCGTTGATCTTGTCGTAAGGAGCGCCGGGCGTAGCAGAACGCCAGACGTTGAATCCGTCGATATCCTCGGGGCTGTCGTCCCAGTCGAGCTCGATGAATCCCTCGACCGATGTCGCGGTCAGCCCCGCCGGCGTCGCACACACCGGAGGCTCGAATCCGTAGCGATCGGCCATGTACGCCAAGACCTCGGCGCGCTCCGCGGGATCGAGCACGTGGTCGTAGACGAGGATCTCCGCGATGCGCCCTTGGAACTCGCAGCAACCGCCGGGATCGGGAACTCCGTCGCCGTCCGTGAACGATCCGAGGGTCACGGCGATCGGAGCCCCGGTGTCACCGAACCAGCCTCCGGTGTTCACCCCCACGAGTCCCCCGGTCGGATTCGGCCCGACTCCCGACGCAAAGAACTCCCACGCGAATCCATCGGTCGACACCGACGCGAGATGCGAGCGTCCGTTATTCGAGCGAAACGTGTTGTCCCCGATGTAGTTGTTGCCGGCGGTCGTGTCCTGAACGACGAAGCCGAGGTCCTGGTCCGGGAAGGTGACGAAGGCGACGAAGCCTCCCCCGTCGACACTGAGCAGGTAGCCTTCGCCCGAAAAGGTCGACTCGAAGACGACGAATGCCTCTCCGGCGTCGGTGAGGAACGTAGCGTCCGCGAGGTCGGTCGCCGCGAGGCTCTTCGTCCCGTCGAAGAAGACCCCGGAGGCACCTTCGGCCGGTTCCCCGACGAGCTCGTCGTAGATCGGGCGCGACGCCTCGTCCGCATTCGTGAAGGTCAGCCCTTCGATCTTGTCGACCCACTCGGTGATCGGCTCGCCGACAGCGATATCGTCCTCGTTACCGTCGCCGTCGAGATCGGATGCGTCGAGCCAGAGTGCCAGCCCGTCGATCGGCAGATCCTGTGTGGAGGCGCCCTTCGCGAGGAACACCGAGAAAAGACAGACTGCCGAACGCAGGAAACGTGGGGATCGCATCATCGCTTCGCCTCTCGCAACTCGGGGAAGACCTCAAACCACAAAAGGATTATACGATTTCCGGCCTCACCAGCGATAGAAACTCGTCTCGCCGCGAATGGCCTGAAGTGCACGCCGGAAGGGATAGTTGAGGCCGAACGGAATCCCCGGCATCTTCGCGATCGGTGGTCCGGAACGTGCTTGCTGGAGCGCGGGAATGGCACGGCGCAGGATGTCGTTCGCCGAGAGCGGTTGCGAGTCGAGCACTCCCGCGGCTCGCACTTGCGCATAGCGATTCGGATGGGAGAGCGCCGCGGTCAGCGCAGGCAAACCGGCCGCGTACTTCCCGACGTTGAACAGGCCCTCGGCCGCCGTGATTCGAACGCTGACCGACGAATCTTCGAGGGCCCTCTCGAGCCCCGAAACCACGCGCGCGTCACCCGACCGACCCGCCGAGAGACGCGTCACGAGACCAAGGACGGCCCAGAAACGTACGGCCGCGTCCTCGTCATTGGCGCGTTCGAGCAGCTTCGGAATCGCCGCGTCACCCTCGAGCTGCAAGTCGGCAGTCTCGAGAATTCGCTCGTAGCCCGATAGCGAACGCCCGAGCTCCCACGGTGTCGTCCCTTTCGATCGCTCGACGAGCTCCGCCTCTTCGAGAACTCCGAGGTCGCGCGTCTCGATCATCCACTCGCGCAGCCGCCCCCGCATGCGTTCGAGCACCGCCCGAAGCTCCGGATCGCCGACGAGGTTCTTCACGTGGTGAGGGTCGCTCTCGGAATCGTAGAGCTCCTCGAGCGGCTTGAAGCGCCGATTGAGCATCGCCTGAGGCCCTGTGAGCTTGCCTGCTCGCGCGAGCTCGACCCAACGACGCAAGACGGGCGCGTCGAACTCGTAATCCTCGTAAGGCTTGAAGGGCAAGTGCGGGTAGAAGTTCCTCTGATAGCGAAAGCGCTTGTCGCGAACGCTGCGCACCATCTCGAATCGCGTGTCGAGACGATCGCGCATGCCGACGAGAAAGTCGCGGTACGACACCTCGCGCTTCTCGCCGAAGAGCGGCCGGCCGTGAACATGTTTCGGAATCTCGACTCCCGCGAGCGCGAGGACGGTCGGCCCGAGGTCCATCAAGCTGACGAGCTCGTCGACCGTCCCTCCCGGCTTCGCCGGAGCCAGCCGCTGAAACTTCTTCGGGAAGCGGACGAGGAGCGGTACGTGCGTCCCCTGCTCCCAGGCCGTGTGCTTCCCGCGAGGCATACCGACGCCGTGGTCGGCCCAGACGAAGACGATCGTGCTCTCCCAGAGTCCGTAACGCCGAAGCGCCTCGAAGATGTCGCCCGCGCGATAGTCGACCTGTGTCACCGCGTCGTAGTAGCGTGCCCAAGCTCGCCGGAAGACGGGATCGTCCGGATGATACGGCGGAATCGGCGCCTTCTTCGGATCGTGAAAATCATCGGGCTGGAGCCTCGAGAGACGCTGGCGAACGATACGACCCTCGGGGATCTTCGTGATGCTCGAATGGCACTCGCCGAAGTTGAAGACCGAGAAGAACGGCTGAGACTCGTCCCCTCGATTGCGCCAGTGCGCCCGCCCGCTGCTCTCGTTCCACGCGACCCCGCGCAGGTTGTAGTCCCCCTTCGCGTTGTTGCTCGTGAAGTAGCCGGCCTTGCGCAGGAGGTTCGGCAGCGGCTCGATGAATCCAGGTGCGCGCGTCGAGCTCCGATGGTGCAAAGTCCCGAGCGAGCTCGGGTAGACTCCCGTGATGACGCTCGAGCGGGAAGGTGAGCAGACAGGCGAAACCGCATGGGCACGCGTGTAGCGGACACCCTCCTTCGCGAGACGGTCGAAGACGGGGGTCCGCGCGTACGAATCTCCGTAGCAGCCCATCATCGGCGTGATGTCCTCGAGCGAGATCCAGACGATGTTTGGACGGCCCTCGTCTGCCGACACGATCGACGCGTTCCCGACCATCAGAAACGCGACGCCCCAGAGCATCCGCAGCAGTCGCTTCTTCACGAGCACGATCACTGTTCTCCTACCAGGAACTCGGCCCTACCGGCCCCCCCAAAAGCGAGCTCGAGCCACGCGGCGCATCGCCGCGTCGTGACGTCATCTCGACATCCGCCGACCTTCGGCATCAGAATCGCCTTCAGCATCCAGTTCATGCGCATCCTTGATCGCGTCCAGAGCATGGAAACTCATTCCTCGTTCGAAAGATCGACTCTCCACCCACTCACCGAAGAATCATCAGAAAGCACGATCACCTCTCCGACCCGCGGCAGCTCGCCGTGAGGGAAATCGTGAAAGGGATCCTTGAGTCGCTCCGCCTGATCGAAGAGCGCCTGCAGCTTCGAGCGCCCCGTGACGAGATCTCTTTGAATGACGTGGTGATCGGTATCGCTCTTCGACACGACGCGAAGAAGCTCGTCGCCCTCCGCGAGGAGAACGAATCCTTCCGGCGGCGCGAACGAGCGCGAGTCCCTCGACGCGACCCGAATTCGCCTCGAGCGCGGATCGACGATCACTCGCCCCGATCGCCCGAAGACGATGCGCTCTCCGACGACATGAATCCGGCCCAAGTCGAAGTGCTTCGGCTCGCCGAGATCGAATCGAAACGCCGGATCATCGAATCGACACAGCCGAAGAAGCTCTCGCCCCGGCCTCTTCGCGATCGTGAAGAGCCAAGGTCCCGCGGAAGCGACGACACGGTCGGTGTCTTCGACGAATCTCGTCGTGCGAGTCGCGAGCTCGTAGTGGTAGATCTCGTGACGTGGGCTTCCGTGGAACTTCGCCTCGAACACGGCGCCGCCCCGACCGACGCGAATCGATCGTAAGTGCGGACGCCTGACGAGCTGCCCCTTGGCGAGAGGCGTCCCCCAGTCCTGCGCGTCGTCACTGACGTACCACTCGTAGTCACGAATCATTCCGTTGTGACTCGGGATGTTCGCGGGAAGGTACCGAAGCCCCGCCACACGAACGCGAGCTCCGAGGTCGATCTGAATTTCGTGCGGATGGCGCGGCACTCCTCCCTTCCACTTCGTGTGCCACCAGGTGACCGGATCGTTATCGATCGCGCTTCGAGGCCTCTCGTCGACACTCGAATCAGGCTCGAAGCTGTCGACGTAGTGAACGCGCCACGCGTCGCGCGACAGGTTGTCACCATCCTCACCGATCGCTTGAAGCTCCGCGATCGACGTCCAACCTCGGTTCGAGACCTCCGAGAGCGCGACGAGTCGAACGTAGCGCGCGAAAACCGCCGGCGTACGCACCTCGTAGTAGCCGTCCTTGCGCAGTCGACCGTGCGCCAAGTCGCCGGCGCTGGACGGAATCTCGATTCCCTCGTTGCGAAGCAGCCGACCTGTCGGCAGATCGATCGAGATGTGACGAAGACTGAGCACCGCGGACCAAAACACGGCGTGCAGACGGTCTTCGTCTCGGATCCACCGGAGATGGTGCGTCGGACCGAGATCGCGCGACCATTTCCACCGACCATCGCTCGTGTCGAGCGCGCGAATCTTCCGGCTGCCGTCGTGAAAGAGAAGAATCGACCCTGCCGTCGAGTCCGTCCGGCGAGTGTCGATCACGTTCTTGGCGAAGTTTCTGGCGACGACGGATTCCCAGAGCACGGCGCCGCTCGATCCGTCGAACGCGACCACGCGTCGAGTCGGATCGGCAGGTCGCGTCTCGCCACGGTTCACGACGACGACGGTCGTTCCGACGAACCAGAAGGTCGGGTCGGACACGTCGCAGAATCTCCGCCAGCGCGCCGTTCCCATCTCGGATGCCTCGACGCACTCGAGAATCTCGTCCGCGATCACGAAAACGTGGCCTCGAAGCGGGGACCCGGGAGGCGGATGCGAGACGCGCGGCGCCGTACGCGGAAGACGCCAAACCGGCTCGAGGCGCGAGAGATCGTTCGGAGAAATCGATACGGCGGGAGACTCTGCCGGCTCGGTCGGTCGCGACGGACGATCCGTGACGACCCACACGGAGCGTTCGCCGATGGCGACGGATCGAGGAGTCTCGTCCGAGATCTCGAGCTCGCGAGAATCGAGCAGGCGCCCCGTCCTCGCGTCGAGTCGAACGAGCCGGCTCGTCGTCGCGACGTCGATGCTCGGCCCGCGAAGAAGCGCTCGGCCCGGAAGAATCGTTCTGAGAGTGCGAAACCAGCTCGCGCGCCCGGTTCGCGTCTCGAGAGCGGCGAGTCCGTCCGCGACGCGAACGATCAAGAGGCCGTCAACGACGCCTTCGACCTGAGTCGCGGGCACCCACGCGTTCTCCCAAACGAGGCGCCCCGAGCGTCGATCGAGGGCGAAGATCCGATCCGTGTCCTTCGGCTGGAAAATCACGACCCGACCAGCGATCACGGGCGCGGCGCCGCGATTCGGAGCTCCATCGCGTCTCGGTCTCCTCTCCGTCGGATACGTATGCACCCAGTCGATGCGGCCGTCACGAACGTCACACCTCGCGACGATACCGCTGTTCGAGCTGCCGTACACGGCGCCTCGATGAACAGTCACACGGTTTCCCCAGACCGCGACCCGCGGCTCCGCGCGATGCAGCCGGCGCTCCAGATCTGCCGAGCGACCCGCCACGGTGATCGTGCGATCCCACGCGACCCGTCGCGCTGCCGGATCGAAGCAGACGAGACTGAGACGACGACCGTCTCGATGATGAGCGTCTCCGCGGCTCGCCCACTGCAGGAAGAAGAGGCGTCCGTCGGCAGCGACCGGATCTCCGAGCGGGACGTACGAACGAAAGCCGCGAGGGCGACCAGGAGATCGTTCCGACGACCAGAGCGCCGTGCCGGTCGCTCGATCGAGCGCGACGATTCCGTGCGGGACACCGCGCCGCCCGATGCGAGCGAAGAGGACGCCTCCGTCGACACACGGCCTCAGAGGACCCGGAGTGTACCGAACGCGACGATGCTGGCGCGCTGCGAACGACGAGATCGACATCCATCTCGGCCGGCCGGCTCTCGATGGGTCATGCCGCGCGAGCAGCTCGGGTCCGTAGAAGAAGAGATCACCTCGCTCGACGGAAAGCTCGACCTCGCTCGGAGAGCTCGAAGCCGCATCAGGAAGTCGCAAGAGCTCGATCAAAAGCTCACCGAGGGACGGAGAATCGAGCGTACGATTCGGCGACGCTCGACTCGCGAGGAGGCGACGGGCGATCTCTCCAGCCTCGACCTTCTCGCCGAACCAATCGAATCGCCGCGACGACTCGACATCGCCGAGAAGATCTTCGACTGTCGAAGCGAGGCCGGCTTCGACCATCGCCGTCCAGGCGCCGACGAGGGCGGTCTTTCGAGTCTCCGCGTCGATCGAGCGAGCGAGAACCTCATCGAAGCTGCGAAGGGCCGCGTGGACTCGCCCGGACCAGAGATCTCTTCGCGCGAGCGCGAGCAGTCGACGATGAGCCGACGGCGCCCACACGAAACGACGTCCGAGCCGCAGGATCGACTCGTCCGACGTCGTCTCGAGATCTCGATCGGCAGCACATGAGGCTTCCTGGGTCTCACGCAAAGGGGTGACCTCGCGCTCGGGCAGATCCTCGAGCCAAAGCTCGAGCAGACGCGCCGCGTCGATCTGACCGGTCGCGTCTCTCCACCGCAAGCCCCTGTCCCCGCCCACAGAGATGGCAGCGAGGCGGTCGAGCTCCGAAGCCACGTCACGAGCTCGCCGCGCGAAGAGCTCCTTCCAGAGATCGTCGAGCTCCTCGGCGTCGAGAAGACCGAGGAGGTCCTTCCCCTCGTGCCGTGCTGCGATCCGACGGGGACGTCCACGCTCACGTTCGACCGAACGCGAAAGCTCGTCGAAACGGCGGCGCACGAGCGAATCGTCAGGAGCGAAGCGCAGCGCCTTCGAGAGCTCGTCGAATCGCCGCACCACCTCGGGCGACCGGACTCGGCGCAGGAGGTCGACCTCGCAGACACGCCAGAACGGTTCGTGGGGTGCCTTCGCGGCCATACGCGCGACCGTCTCGACGGCTTCGAGCCGTCGACCACGCAGCAGGCGATCACGCGTAACGATGTCGACGGCGTCCTTCAGGGCCTCGTCGTGAACGGACAGCGCGCCGAGTCGCTCGAGCGCACAGAGTCGACGAGCCGCGTAGATCGCGTAAGGATTGGTCTCCTTCTCGACCCGATCGTGGACGCGCTGCCGTTCACACTCGACGAGGATTCGCTCACAGTACTTCGCGGCGAGATCGAGGTCACCGGGGCTCGAGTCGACGAACGCGCGCAGCCGGGCGTGGCCCGTATCGAAGTCCTGCGAGCGGTACGCGTCGAGGGCGAAATCCCACGAATCTTCGGCACGGGCGGACATCCCGAGGAACACCGTGACGAAGAGCGGCATCCATCGCGGACTCGATCGACCACTTCCTTTCGGACGAACTCGCAAACTCACTCCGATCTCGTGCCGAGACCACGACGATCCCGCGCTCAACAGCCTATTCGCGGAGCGAGACGGCCGCCAGAGCCCACCTGGGTCTCGGGAGTCGGATCCGTTGTGAAAAACCCGCAGGATTCCGATGCATCTCCCGCGTTTTTGTCAGAATCGGAGGAACGATGTCATGCCTCGACAAATCCCCAGAAACGTGCCTATCCCAGCCCTCATCGCGTCCTGCTTCGCGAGCTCGGTTCTTCGGGCGAACGAATTCCACTTTCCGCGCCCCCCGGACGACGTGATTCCCACCGTCGAGTACGCGTTTCTCGGCGTCCCCGAGACACTCCGCGGAATGCCTGGCGAAGTCATCCCGGTCGAGGTGTTCTTGACCTGGCGGATCCTCACCGGCGTCGACGAGTCGTACATCCAGGGCTGGGGGCAGAGCGTCGTCGGAGTCTGGCCGCACTTCTTTTCCTCCTACAGTCACGCCGAGAACCCGGAGAGCCCGAGCAAAACGGGTCTCGTGGGAGCCCTGCTCAATCCCGCGTACAACCACGCGTACCGGTTCTTTCCGACGGAGCGCAATCCGGTTCTGCGACTCTTGCTCGAGGTCGAGATCCCGCCTAGAGGAGTCGAAAAGGTCGTCGAGCTCCGCTACCGAGACGGCATGAAGGGTCCCGGACAACCCGTGACGAATCGCCTCAGCCACGACGGCGATGTGTCGATCTGCCCCGAGGTCGTCAACGCGTCCTTCATCGCCACGAGCCGCCAGGCGGAGCTCGAACGCGGAGACACGAACGAGGACGGGCGACGCGACGTCAGCGATGCTATCGTCGTCCTTGGCTACCTCTTTCGCGGAACCGTGGAAACGGAATGCGAGGATGCCTTCGACACCAACGACGACGGCAAGCTCGAGCTCACCGATGCGATCACGCTCTTCGATGATCTCTTTCGTGGTGGTCCACCGCCGGCTCCGCCTCTCGGAGGCTGCGGACTCGACGAGACGGGAGATTCGCTTCGCTGCCGGACCCACTCGTCGTGCCCCTCGTGATTCGCTCACGATGGGGGTCCCCGAAGATCTCGCGAAATCGTGGAGCTGTGAGAACTCGACCTGCCAGTAGAAGCCGGGGTATGATGGGCGACTGGTTCGGGCTCTCAGCGCCCCGATGTCGACGCACCTCGGATTTCGCTCGCGATGCGAACTGCTGTTTCGTACCTGCTCGTATGGATCTGCGCGGCCGTTCCTCTCCGCGCGCAGAACGGGAGTGCGTGGAAGAAACGTCTCGAGGACGGCGCAAGCTTTTGGTCCTTCCAAATGGTCGCGCGACCGGACGTTCCGGGTGATCCCGCACAAGCCCCGCTCGCAGATGTCGAGGCGCGCCGGCCCGATGCGGCCACCGGCCTCGAAGCCTGGTTTCGGGCGGAGTCGATCGACGGACGAAACGACGATCCGGTTCGCCTTTGGAAAGACGAGAGTGGTCAGGGCCGTGACCTGCGTCCGACCGCTGACGGATACGGTTCCTCGATCGGCACTCCTCCTCGCGTGGTTCGCCGCGGCTCCTACCGCGCGGTTCGTTTCGGAGAGGGAAACGGCCTCGCGACACCGGCCACACTCGCGCCACCGATCACGGGCGACGCGGCCTACACGCTCAGCGTCGTCGCACGACTCGAGCCGCTCGCGGCGAATCGCTCGCACGGAAACGTCCTCGGCATCGGCGAGCCCGCCTCGGGCGCGAATCCCGGTCGGCCGACCGCCGCGCTGATCGAGCTCCAGCGCGGTGCGAATGCGATCTCTCACGCAGGCGGCTTCGGGCACAACGCGAACGGGCCCTACGGCTCGTATCGCTCGACCTTCGATCGCGTCGTCATCATCACGCTCGTCAAGCAGCCCGGGCCGATGGCAGCGTCGTCGAAAATCTACGTCAACGGAACGGATCTAGGACCGCTCTCGGGAACGAGCACGACGCCCGATCTGCTCCACCGCGCCGACTGGAGCATCTTCCTCGGCAACGCTTACCACCAGATCGGCTCGATCCGAGGTGACATCTCGGAGGTCTTGATCTACTCGACCGCGCTCGACAACGAGACGCGGCGCGGCGTCGAGGCAGGGCTCGTCCGCAAGCACGGAATCCGGAATGGCGGGAATGTCGCCCATCCCATCGACGCGTTCATTCGCGCCCGTCTCGCGAAGGAAGGACTGAGCCACGGCGAGCCGGCCGATCGTCGCACTCTGATCCGACGTGCCTTCTTCGATCTCCTCGGCATGCCTCCATCGCCCGAGCGCGTCGAAGCCTTCGTCGCGGACAAGTCCCCCGACGCTTGGGAGAAGCTCATCGACGAGCTGCTCGAGTCGACGCACTACGGCGAGCGCTGGGGACGCCACTGGCTCGACGTCGCTCGCTACGCCGACACGGGCGGCTACGAGACCGATATCTACTTCCGCAACGCGTGGCGCTATCGCGACTGGGTCGTGAAGTCGTTCAACGACGACAAGCCCTACGATCTTTTCGTTCAACATCAGATCGCGGGTCACCAGCTCTGGCCGAACGATCTCGCGCTCGAGGGGAGCTACCGGATCGATCCCGAGAAGACACGACACTTCGACGCACGTGTCGGCACGGGACTCTACGCGCTCGGCCCGCAGATCCACGAATCGAATATGGACGCGTCGAAGCTGCGACTCGAGCAGCTCACCGACTGGGTCGACACGACGGGCTCGGCCTTCCTCGGTCTGACGCTCGGTTGTGCCCGCTGCCACGACCACAAGTTCGATCCGATCTCGCAGAGAGACTACTACGCGCTCCAGGCGGTCTTTGCCAGTGCGCGCGAAGTCGATGTGCCGATCGCACACGGCATGGGAATCGCCGACTACAAGCAACACTACCCGCGTGTCGTCGCCGTCGACGAAGCGCGGCGGGCCTATCGTGCCTTCGAGCGTCGAACCGCCGGACGTTCGCGAACGCCGGACGAAGAGAAGGAACGACGACGCCTCCTCGAGGCCATCGGAAACGCGGTGCTCGCGCTTCCGACGAAGGACGCGCAGGGTGTACCGTTCGACGGAATCCTCGAGCTCGCGACCGTCACGGTGCTCGGTCCGGTCCGAGAGCCGTTGATCGCTCCCGTCCACGTGCTGTCCCGTGGAGATCTGAGCTCCCCGACGGAGCCAGCTGAACCGGCCGTACCGGCTCTGCTCGCCTCGAAAACAGGCAGCGAACGAGTTCTGCCGGCCACGCACTATCGACGTCGCGCCGATCTCGCGCTCTGGATCACGCGACCCGATCATCCTTTGACGTGGCGCGTGATGGCAAACCGTGTCTGGGCCTGGCATTTCGCCCAAGGTCTCGTCACGACGCCGAGCGACTTCGGCGTCATGGGGACGCGTCCCTCGCACCCGAAGCTTCTCGATTGGCTCGCGAGCGAGTTCATCGCGCGCGGCGCGAGCGTCAAGGCGCTCCACCGACTGATCATGACCTCGGAAACCTACCGCCAAACCAGCCGTCACTGGTCGGAGCGACACGAACGCGTCGATCCTCAGAACCGCCTCCTCTGGCGCATGAACCGTCGGCGTCTCGAAGGAGAAGCGATCTGGGACGCGATCCACACCGTCGCGGGTACGATCAGCCTGCGCACGGGTGGACGTCCCGTCATGCCGCCGCTCGCCGCGGAAGAGCTCACGAACAAGTCGAATTGGGTCCCCTCGGCCGACCCGGCTGACCATACCCGCCGTGGGCTTTACATGATCGTCCGGCGAAACTTCCGCTTTCCGCTCTTCGGCATCTTCGACGCGCCCGTCAGCGCGGTCAGCTGCGCCGGTCGCGAAGTGTCGACCGTCGCGCCACAAGCGCTCTGGCTCCTCAACAATCGCCTGGCCTTCGGTCAAGCGAAGAGCTTCGCCGCTCGCGTCAGGAAGGAAGCTGGTGACTCGAAGAAGGCGCGCGTCGATCGTGCGTTTCGCTGGGCTCTCGGCCGCCCTTCGAGCGACACCGAGACGAAGGAAGCGCTGGAACTTCTCACGGCCCTCGAGATCGACTCCGACGCGAACGCAGCGCTCGAAAAGATGTGCCTGACACTCCTCAACCTCAGCGAGTTTCTCTACGTCGACTGATGTTGCGTGCAAATACTTCTCACTGTGGACGGTTCGAGACCGCCTTCGGACGTCGCGAGTTTCTCGGGAGGTCCGCGCTCGGGCTCGGGAGTATCCCACTGCTCGGTCTCCTCGACCGAGATGGACTGCTCGCCGCGACCCCTGATCGTGCGGCTCGCCCCCTCGCGCCTCGCACACCCGATTTTCGCCCAACCGCTAAAAACGTCATCTTCCTCTTCATGACGGGCGGGCCGAGCCAGCTCGAGACCTTCGACCCGAAGCCTCTCGTCAACAAGCTCGACGGGAAACCGTTGCCGAAGAGCTTCGACGCCGACGACCTCTCGCTGCAGTTCATGCGTGCGGTCGACGGTCGACTGATGGCCTCGCGCTTTCCGTTCACTCGGCACGGCGAATCGGGTCTCGAGATCTCGAGCCTCTTTCCGAAGCTCTCGCGGCACGCGGACCGGCTCGCGGTCGTCCGATCGTGCTACCACGACTCGTTCATTCACGGCCCCGCGATCACGTACATGACGACCGGCTCGCTGCTTCTCGGTCACCCGAGCATCGGCGCGTGGGTGACGTACGGGCTCGGAAGCGAAAGCGACAGTCTGCCCGCGTACATGGTCATGAGCGACGGCGGGTTTCGCGGCGGACGCGTCATGTACCATTCGGGTTTCCTACCGGCAGTCTACCAAGGGACGGTCATTCGCACCGAAGGCTCCCCGATACAGAACCTCGCGCGCCCGTCGGGCGTCACGGGCTCTGATCAACGCGCGATGCTCGACGCGCTCGCGCGCTGGAACACGCGCTACAGCGACGCGCGACCGGGCGACAGCCGTCTCGAGGCGAGTATCGCGAACTACGAGCTCGCCTATCGCATGCAGACAGCCGCGCCTGAGCTCATGGATCTGTCGAGAGAGAGCTCGAAGACGAAAGAGAACTACGGAATCGACAAAGGCCCCACCGATCGCTTCGGAAAAATGTGCCTCCTCGCGCGCCGCATGGTCGAACGTGGAGTGCGCTACTCGATGTTGATCAACACTGATTGGGACGGTCACGGCGAGTGTGCGAAGAACCACGAGAATAACGCGCGCCGCATCGACCAGCCCATCGCCGCGCTGATCGGCGACCTCGAGCAGCGCGGTCTCCTCGAAGACACGCTGCTCGTCTGGACCGGTGAGTTCGGCCGTACGCCGATCATGCAAGGCAATCAAGGACGCGACCACAGCCCCTACGGCTTCTGCACCTGGTTCGCAGGAGGTGGCGTCCGCGGTGGCCTGTCGATCGGCGCGACCGACGATATCGGCTTCCGAGCCATCGAGGACAAGGTGCACGTCCACGACCTCCACGCGACGATTCTCTCGCTCCTCGGTATCGACCACACCGGACTCACGTATCTCTTCGAAGGCCGCGAGCGACGACTCACCGACATCGGCGGTGACAATGACCTCGCGCCGCGCTTGATCGGTTAGAGCACATCGCTTGTCGCGAGAGCTCCGAAGATCTCCGCGAAGCGCTAACCTCTTCCGGTCAACGCACCGACGTCCTCCGATTCGCGCAGTTCGACTCTCGAGCGTTCTTGCGGTCGTCGAAGAGCACACCTAAGGTTGACGTTTCGAGGACCACAGGTTGGGTCGAAGAGGATCATCCCATGAAGCGCGCCAAGCTCTGTCTCGTCGCGAGGCTGTTCTGCGTCGGTCTTTCGTCACTGGCTATTCGAGCCGACGAGCACGCCTTGATTCAGAACTGCGATGTCAACGGTGACACGGAACGTGACCTCGCCGATGCGATTTACCTCATCAACTGGCGCTTCCGCGGTGGCTCGGAACCCGTTCCTGTGGGTGCCGATCACGTCTGCACCTACGGCGAGC
>CAYZGY010000039.1:0-20473 GCA_964478085.1 uncultured Planctomycetia bacterium | reverse complement strand
GACCGCCTTCGACTTCTGCGATACGACCCAGCCGTGTCCGAAGCGCGACGTCACGACCGTCGCGCCGCAAGCACTCGCACTCCTCAACAATCACTTTGTACATTCGCGCAGCGACGACTTCCGCAAGCGCGTGCTCGCAGATGTCACGGCCAAGGCGAGCCTCGAAACCATCGTCGATCGCGCCTGGCGCCTCGCGTTCGGAAGAGCGCCGGCCAGTGACGAGCGTCGACTCGCCGTCGAGCACGTCGCGGCACAGGAGGCTCTGTTCCGCGCGAAGAACAACCACGCCGAGGAGCCGAAGCAGGAACCGGAAGACGGTCGGCCGACCGCGACGATTCCGGAGCGCGGTCTCGTCCTATGGCTCCGATCGGACCGTGGTGTCAAGCAAGACGAGAACGGTCGTGTCGTCAGCTGGGCCGATGGCTCGAACGGAAAGCACCACGCCGCGCAGGAGGACGCGAAAGCGCGCCCAGTCTTCGTCGAGTCGGCGCTCGGTGGAAAGAAGCGCCCTGTGATTCGATTCGATGGCCGCACGTCGTTCCTGCACCTAGCGGGTCGAGTCGTCTCCGAACGACAATTCACAATTCTCGCACTTGCGAGCGATCGCGGAATGGATCGCGGGCACCGAGAGATCATCAGCAATTGGAACGGCGCGGCAGGCAACTACGGCACGTCGATCTTTCTCGGCCTGACGGGCGACTCGACCGTGCGTTTCACCGACGTCTTCGCGAGCGCCGGTAGTGTCGCCGCTCGGGAGAAGCACTTTGTCCTGACGTCGATCGCCGCAGCCACCGACGCGGTCGTCTACCAGAACCGACGGCTCATCGCTCGCAAGCGCTCGCCTCTCGCAGAGCGCCGACTCGACACCGCCTGGGTCGTCGGCACGCAGGGAAACTACGGCAAAGAGTTTTGGAACGGCGATATCGCCGAGCTGATCGTCTGGGGCCGCGCCCTCGAGCCGAACGAGCTGCGCCGCGTTTGGGCTGCGATCGAAGAACGATACGGCCTTCCGCTCGGAGACCCGTCGGAAGTCCCGGAGCTCGCTTCCGGTGGAGGCGTCCCGTTGCCGCGCGACGCGCGCACCTTCGCGCTCAACTCGCTCTGTCACGCGCTCCTCAACGCCAACGAGTTTATCTATGTCGACTGAACGCCAAGCACCATCGCTCTACCCTTGCGGCAAGACCCGACGCGAGTTCGTCTGGCAGATGGGTGGAGGTTTCGCAGGACTCGCGCTCTCGTCGCTCCTCAGCGCGGATGAGTTTTTCGCTCCGAAGAAGCCGCACTTCGCGCGTCCGGCCAAGGCGTGCATCTTCCTGATGATGAACGGCGGTCCGAGTCAGGTCGACACCTTCGACTACAAGCCCGCGCTCCTCAAGTACGCGGGAAAGAAGCTCCCACCCGACAAGAAGTACATCAACTCAGGCGGTCGGCGCGTCGGTTATCTGACGCCCCACTTTCGCCCCTTCCGCCGCGGCGGCGAGAGCGGACTCCAGATCTCGGACTACTTCCCGAAGGTGCGCAAGCACGCCGACAAGCTCGCGGTGATCAACTCGTGCCACACGGACAGCCACGCGCACGGCTCGGCGCTCGTCGCGATGAACTCGGGGAGCACGTTCATCGGAAGACCGACACTCGGCACATGGGTGACCTACGGGCTCGGCACGGAGAACTCGAACCTGCCGTCGTACGTCGTCATCCTCGACAAGCGCGGCGGGCCGATCTCGGGTCAACCGAACTGGTCGAGCGGCTTCATGCCCGCGGCGTATCAAGGAACGCTCTTCCGTCCGACGGGCGACCCGATCGTCGATCTGCGCGGACCGAAACATATCGACACGAAGTCGCAGCGCGAGCAGATCGACTTCCTCCAGAAGCTCAATCAGAAGCACCTCGACGCACGACCCGGAGGCGACGAGCTCGCCGCACGCATCCAGAGCTACGAGCTCGCCTACCGCATGCAGTCCGAAGCGCCCGAGGCCGTCGACCTGTCCAGCGAGACGCGACGGACGAAGGAGCTCTACGGCCTCGACAAGAAGCACTCCGAAGAGTTCGGTCGCAACTGCCTCATCGCGAGGCGCCTCGTCGAGCGCGGCGTCCGCTTCGTGCAGCTCTACTCGGGCGGCGGCCATCTCGAGGAGACTTGGGACGCGCACGCAGGCATCGAATCGAACCACGGACAGCACGCACCCGAGGTCGATCAACCGATCGCCGGTCTCCTCACCGACCTTCAGGAACGCGGCCTCCTCGACTCGACGCTCATCGTCTGGGGCGGAGAGTTCGGTCGCATGCCGTTCTCAGAAGGCGTCAACCTCCCCGGCCGCAACCACAATCCCTACGGCTTCTCGATGTGGCTCGCGGGCGGCGGCGTCAAGGGCGGCGTGACCTACGGCGAGACAGACGAGTTCGGCTTCGAGGCGAAGGTCGACAAAGTCCACCTGCACGACCTCCACGCGACGATCCTCCACCTCATGGGGCTCGATCACGAGGCGCTTCACTACTTCCATCAGGGTCGGAAGGAGACGCTGACGGACGTACATGGGCGAGTGGTCACGGAGATCGTGGCTTAGCAGCTCGTTGAAGAAGTCGATTTGGGAGCGACGGAGCTCGTCGCCTCGACGAGGACGAGATCCATGACGCGATCGCCCATCTTCACAACGCGAGTGTCATCGTCGTCGACCGCCAGCCCGACGGGCGAGTGACGGATCCCTCGGGCTCGCCGTTTCACGTCGACTTCGAGACGGACGGGACGTCCGTCGTCGCCGTCTGTGCGAACGCGGGCCCCGATCGAGTCTTCGGTACGGTCGACGACATTCCCTACCGAGGCGACGACTCGTAGCCAGACTCCGCGAGCTCTTCCAGCGTAAACCGCTGCGGGATGTGCTGCGGGCAATTCCAGTCGAACGCCTCGACGTGAAGCACAACCGCCCGCTCGATCTTCGCCGGGTAGCTCGGGTCGCGAAGCGCGTCGATGAGCTGTGGAACCTGCTCGGCGTCGCGCACCTCCGCGCGCGCCCAGATCTTCAGGCGCGCGCGATTGGGGTAGTCCATGAGGATCAGCGAGACGCGCGGATCGGCGTCCAGGTTTCCGGTCGAGATGTACTGGCGGTTGCCGCGGGAGTCCGCGTACGCGATCGTGCTCTCGTCGATCGCGTGCAGGAATCCCTTCGGCCCACCGCGAAACTGAACGTAGGGCCATCCGTTCTCGCCGACCGTCGCTTGGTAGAAGCCGTCGCGCTCACGAATGAACGCGACCTCGGCCTCGGTCAGTCGATCGAAGGTGACGGGACTCTCTTCAAGTCGGGCGTTCGGACGCCGCGAGCCGTAGTGCTCCTGGGGGATCGCCGCCGGCCACCACCGTTCTCGTCGTGCGGCCACGAGAACCCGACAGAGGTCGACCTCGAACCGTGCGAGAGGTTCTGCGAGTAACGCTCAGGCCGGCCCTCAGACCAAGATGTCCTGAATCACGTGACCGTGGACATCGGTCAAGCGCCGGTCGATGCCGTTGTGCCGCACAGTGAGGCGCTCGTGGTCGATGCCGAGGAGGTGCAGAAGCGTCGCGTGGACGTCGTAGCAGTACGTCGGGTTGTTGCGATCGAGGGGCTTGTAGCCCCACTCGTCGCTCTCGCCGTAGGTCACGCCGCCCTTGACGCCGCCGCCCGCGAGCCAATTCGAGAAGACGAAGGGGTTGTGGTCGCGTCCTGACGATCCCTGACTGCACGGCATGCGGCCGAACTCCGTCGTCCACATGACGATCGTGTCGTCGAGCATGCCACGCTGCTTGAGATCCTGAATCAGCGCCGCGGCACCCCGCGCCATGCCGATCGAGAGCGGGCCGTGATCGCGCTGGATGTTCTCGTGCGAGTCCCAGTTGCGACGCGGGTGGCGATTGTCGTTGCCCGACCAGATCTGCACGAAGCGAACGCCACGCTCGATGAGTCGACGCGCGATGAGACACTTCTGCCCGAAGAAGAAGGTCTCTTCCCCCGGGTTGATGCTCTTCGGGTACTCCTTACGCTGGTAGCCGAGCCCGTACATCTCCTGGATCTTCTTCGGCTCCTTCGAGATGTCGAGCGCTTCGGGTGCGCTGAGCTGCATCCGGCCGGCGAGCTCGTACGAGCGGATCCTCGCTTCGAGACGTGCGTCGCCCGGGTTACGTCGCTCGTGCTTGCGGTTGAGCTTCTCGAGAAGCGAGCGCACATCGCGGTTCGCCTCCGGGCTGATGTAGTCCGCGTCGAGCGGAAAGAGATCGGCGATCGGAGCACGCGTCCCGGGCTGGATAAGCGTCCCGGAGTGCTGCGCCGGTAAAAACGCCGAGCTCCAGTTCTTCGTCCCGTTCGACGCGAAACCGCGGTGATCGGGCAAGACCACGAACGACGGAAGATCGTTGTTCATCGACCCGAGCGCGTACGAGACCCACGAGCCCATCGAAGGGAAGCCCGGGAGCTGGAAGCCCGTCGCTTGAAGCAGCGTCGAGGTCGAGTGGACGCCCTGCTTACCGACCATCGAATGGATGAACGCGATGTCGTCGACGCAGTCGCCGAGCGGAGCAGTGATCTCGCTCAGGTGCTTTCCGCACTTGCCGTAGCGTTCCCACTTCCACGGCGACTGCAGCGTCTTTCCCGGACTCGACTGGAAGAGCTCGAGGTACTCCCCCGGATCCCATTTCTTGCCGTGCTCCTTGATGAGGCGCGGCTTGTAGTCCCAGAGGTCGAGATGGCTCGCTGCACCGGCCATGAAGAACTGGATGACGCGCTTCGCCTTCGGACGGTGATGCGGATAGCCGAGGACTCCCGAGCGCCCCTCGTTCGAGCCGGTGTCCTTCGATGCCGCGAGTGCGTTCTCTTCGGCGAGCAAGCTCGCGAGGGCGACACCACCGAGTCCACCAGCGGAGTCGCAAAGAAATTGTCTACGGGATTTCGGTTGCGGGTTCTGCATCGAAACAGGCTCTCAGTCGACGAAGACGAACTCGTTGAGATTGAAGATGCCGCGACAAGTGTTCGCGAGTCCATGCGACTCGACGAACGTCGCGAGGAGAGCGCTCTCCTCGTCGTCGGGCTCGCGACCCGTCACCATCTCGAAGGCGGCGGCGACACGGGCAGCGTCGCTCTTGTATCCGACGTCCTTCTCGAGGCGTATGGCAAAGTGATACGCCATGCGCGTCATGAATCGATTGTTGAGAAGCGCGAGCGCTTGAATCACCGTCAAAGACTCGTCGCGCCGATCGATCATCTGCGAAGGGTCGGCGCAGTCGAGCGTCTGCATGAACGGCTGCTGCGATGAACGCACGAGGAACCGATAGACCGAACGGCGGTGCGTCATCGCGTCGTCGGGATCGTGCTTGTGATACTCGAAGTGCGGCGAGTGCTCCGTCTTCTCGAGGACGAAGTCACGGAAGCCGGGCCCGAACTGCGCACGATTGAGCTTGCCCGCGATCATGAGCACCGAATCGCGCAGCGACTCCGCATCGAGACGTCTACGATTCATGCGCCAGAGGTACGCGTTCGACGAATCGATCGCTGCGAAGGCCTCGTTCGGCTCGGACGCCTGGCGGTAGACCGAGCTTCGCACGATCAAACGGTGGAGCGCCTTGATCGACTGGTCGCCGTCGCGGAACTCCGCGGCGAGCCAGTCGAGCAGCTCGGGGTGCGTCGGCAGCCGGCCCATCTTGCCGAAGTCGTTCGGCGTCTCGACGATGCCGCGACCGAAGTGGTAGTGCCAGACGCGATTGACGATCGAGCGCCACGACAGCGGATTGCGCTTATCGGTGATCCAACGCGCGAGGGCTACACGACGCTCGCCTTCGTTCTTCGCGTCTTGGAGGTCGAAAATCGCCGGCAGCCCTTCGGTGCCGAGCGGGATCGCGCCGGGGACGGCCGGCTCGCCGGGCTTGAGGATGTCGCCTCGATCGAGGACACGGATATCGCGTGGCCCGCCACGCTTCGGCCAACCGACGTAGGCCCGCATGCGCTTCGTCATGCCGGCGATCTGCCGGCGGACGGTTTCGATTTCGCCACGCACCGCGCCGCGGCGCGCCTCCGTCGTTTCGTCGAGTGCGCTCGCGATGATGCCGTCGCGCTCGGCTTCGAGCTTCGCGACGGTGGCTCGGTCCTCGACGTTCGTCGTCACGCCCATGTAGTAGCCGTCGACGAGATTGCTCCTACGCCAACGAACGGGCTGCTGGATCGAGTCGAGCGAGGTGACCTTGCGACCGTGCGAAACGAGTGCGCCTGCCTCGTCGAAGACGAGCAGCTCGGCGAGCGCGAAGATGTAGTCGTTCGCGCGCAGCGCGAGCCTGGTCGCCGTCATTCGAACGAAGCGTCCCTCGAGCTTCCCCTTCGCGAACTCGGCCTTCTGCGGCGCGACACCCGGATTCGCGACGTTCTTCTTCGTGCGATCGACGACGATGTGGACGTCCTTCTCGAACTTCGGATCGTTCGAGACCTCGATCTTGTAACGCTGCGGGAAGCCGAATCCGGCGCCGATGCCGCCGAAGTTGTCGTGAGAGCCGACCCAGACGATCTTCGAGATCTTCGCCGTCTTGCCGAGATCGACCTGCACCCACTTCGTGACGTCGGGCTTCGGCGCAATCTGACTGTGGTAGCCGAACTGCGCGGCCTTCGAGCTCGCCCTGGACGCATCGCGCAGACGCTCGATCTCGCTGTTAATCTTGGCGAGACGATCGCCGCCGACGTCGCGAATCTTCTTTTGAATCGTCTCGAGCTCGCCTTCGAGCTTCTTCTGCTTCGCGATGAGCTCCGCGCGACGCCCGCGCGTCTCGCCATCGGTGTCGAACTCGCGATCACCACGATCGAGCGCTGCGAAGACGGCTTGGAGGTTGTAGTAGTCCTGCTGCGTCACCGGATCGAACTTGTGATCGTGACAGCGAGCGCACTGCACCGTCGAGCTGACAAAGGTGTTCATCGCCGTCGCGACCATGTCGTCGCGATCGAGATTGCGAGCTCGGCGTCCGTCGATCTTCGTCTCGGGCACCTCGACGTGGCCGATGAAGTCCCAAGGTCCGGCAGACATGAAACCCATCGCGACCATGCCGTCGAGCGTCGACGGATAGAGGATGTCTCCCGCGATCTGCTCCTCGACGAATCGCGAGTACCGCTTGTCCGACTGAAACGCGCGGATAACGTAGTCGCGATAGTGGTACGCGTTCGGGCGCAGCTTGTCCTTGTCGTAGCCGTGCGTGTCGCCGTAGTGGACGACGTCGAGCCAGTGACGCGCCCAACGCTCACCGTAGTGCTTCGATTCGAGGAGGCGGTCGACGAGCTCGTCGTAGGCGTTCGGGTCGTCACTCTTGACGAAGGCGTCGATCTCGGCGGGCGTCGGCGGAAGGCCGATGAGATCGTAGTAGAGTCGACGGATCAGCGTACGGCGATGCGCTTCGCGCGAAGGCCGCATCTCCTTCTCGGTGAGCTTCTGGAAGATGAAGCGGTCGATCGGCGTTCGCGACCAACGAACGCCTTCCTCGCTCACCGACGGCACCGCCGGTCGCTCGATCGGCTCGTGCGACCACCACTCGCCGGCCTTCGCAGGCCCCGCGTAAGCACGTGCGCCACCGAATCCTGCGCAACCGACAAATGTCAGGGCGATGATCGCCCGGCTGATGGCTCGTCCGCTCATTCTCGAAAAGTCTCGGAGGTCGGGTTAGAAATACGATTATCTCAAAGGTTACTGGGGCTGCAACTGGAAGGTGACGAATGAACGCGAAACTCCACGCCTCACTTCGGCTCTCGATCGCACTCGTCGCGTCTCCCGGCATGTCGTAAGACTCCGGAGGTCCCCGACGGATCGGCCCTCCTCGCGTGGCGACTCGAGCCGGGTGACGTGCTGCGGTACCGCTCGAAATACAATAACTTCGCGGGATCGAGTCGCGTTGTCTTATTGCCCGGTGACAAAGAGGCGACCGAGCTCGACGAGAGCGACGGAGAGCTGGTCTCTTCGACTCTACGGAGAGCCAAAGTCCAATGCAACGGTCACGACGAAGTTCGAGGTCGAGCTGCTCGATGGAACGCGCGAGCGTCAATCACACGAGAATATCCGAAATGACCTTCGGCTCCCCCACGACCCCCGTCAGTCGGAGATCGAGTCCCTGGTACTTCGTCGTCAACCGGCGGTGGTCGATGCCGAGGAGGTGGAGCATCGTCGCGTGGAGGTCGCGGATGTGGACCTGGTTCTCGACGGCGTGATAGCCGAGCTCGTCGGTCGCGCCGTAGGTGACACCGCCTTTGACGCCGCCGCCGGCGAACCACATCGAGAACGCGCGCATGTGGTGATCGCGTCCGGGCTTCTTGCCCTTCCCTTGGAACATCGGCGTGCGGCCGAACTCGCCGCCCCAAATAACGAGCGTGTCGTCGAGCAGGCCACGGTCCTTCAGGTCCTTGACGAGCGCGGCGCTCGGTCCGTCACAGAGACCGCAACAGGTCTTCATGTACGGCACCAGGTCGCCGTGGTGATCCCAACCGCGGTGGTAGAGATGGACGAAACGCACGCCACGCTCGACGAGGCGACGCGCGAGGAGGCAGTTGTAGGCGAACGAGCCGTCCGGGCCTTTCGCGCCATACATTTCGAGCGTCTTCGGCGACTCGTCCTTGATGTCCATCAGCTCCGGCACGCTCGTCTGCATGCGGAAGGCCATCTCGTACTGCGCGATGCGCGTCGCGATCTCGGGGTTGTCGACGTCCTCGTTGCGCAGCGTGTTGAGCTCTTGAATCGTATCGACGAGGTCACGCTGACGCTTGCGATCGATCCCGGGCGGGTTGCGCACGTAGTGGACGGCGTCGCCCTTCGATGAGAACTCGACGCCCTGGTATCGACTCGGGAGCGAGCCGCTGCCCCACTGACGCGAAGCGATCGGCTGCGGGTTGCGTCCACCTCGACTCGTCAGGACGACGAAGCCGGGAAGATCCTGCGTCTGACTTCCGAGACCGTAGGTGATCCACGAGCCCATGCTCGGGCGACCCGAGATCGACGTGCCCGTGTTCATCACGGTGTGCGCCGGGTCGTGGTTGATCTGATCGGTGTTGAGCGACCGCACGATCGCGATGTCGTCGGCGATCTCGGCGGTGTGCGGCAGGATGTCGGAGATCATCTGTCCCGACTTGCCGTGCCGGCGAAACTCGAACTGCGGGCCGAGCACGCGGAGCTTTTGACCCTGCAGCTGCGCGATCGGCTGACCCGACGTGAACGAAGCCGGCATCGGCTTCCCGTCCATCTGCTTGAGCTTCTCCTTGTAGTCGAAGGTCTCGAGATGAGACGGACCGCCCGCCATGCAGAGGAATATGACTCGCTTGGCGCGGGGCATGTGATGCGGCAGACCGGGGAGCGCGTCCATCGGCCCACGGGTCTTCTTCGCGGCGCTCACGTTCGCGGCTGCTGCGAGCAGGTCGTCGTTCAACATCGACGAGAGAGCGATGGATCCGAGACCGAGAGACGCACGGCCGAGAAAGGAGCGACGAGTTTGCGGGGTCGGGTTGAAGTCTTGCATCGATTCGCCGATCAATTGCGCGTAATGGTTTCGTTCAGATTGAGGAGCGCACGCGCGACAGAGGTCCACGCGGCAAGTTCGGAGAGCGCCTCGCCCTCGACCTCCGACTTCGGCGCGAGACCGACCGAGAGGAGCTGCTTCGCCTCCTCCGGCTTCTTCGCGAAGCTCTTGCGTTCAGAATCGAAGTACGCCGCGATGATCTTCACCTCACGCTCCGACGCCGCGCGGCCGAGCACTTCGCGCCAGGCCCACTTGACGCGGTCGGCCGTGCTCGTCTCGTCGTTACCGTGCGAACGAATGCGCGCCGCGAAGACGCGTGCGGCCTCGACGAAGGTCGGGTCGTTGAGAAGCGTCAGAGCCGCCAGCGGCGTATTGCTCGTCGGGCGCTGCGCCGTACACTCTTCGCGCATCGGCGCGTCGAAGGCCCGCAGCATCGGGTGGAGAAACTGACGCTGCCAGTGCATGTAGACGGCACGGCGATACTGACTGTCGCCCTTGTCGTGCGTGTACTTGCGCTGCGGAAAGTTGAGGTGCGCGTAGTAGCCGCTCGGCTGATACGGACGTGAGCGCCCACCGCCAACCGTGCGAACGAGAAGCCCGCTCACCGCGAGAGCGTTGTCGCGAATCAGCTCGGCCGGAAGCCGGTGACGCGCCTGGCGCGCGAGAAGCGCGTTCGCAGGATCGAGCTCCGCCAGCGCTTTCGAGACGCGCGAGGACTGACGGTAGGTCTTCGAGGTGACGATCAGCTTGACGAGGTGCTTGACGTCCCAACCGCTCTCGACGAACTCCACGGCGAGCCAGTCGAGCAACTTCGGATGCGACGGCCATTGACCTTGCGATCCCGTGTCGTCGAGATCACGCGAAAGGCCTCCACCGAAGAAGATCGCCCAGACGCGATTGACGAAGACGCGCGCCGTCTGCGGGTGATCCTTCGCCGTCAGCCACTCAGCGAGATCGAGTCGCGTCGCGCGTCGCTTCTCCTCGAGCTCGAAGGGATAGACGAAAGTCGGCGGGCGCGGCTCGACGATCTCGCCACTCTTGTCCATCCAGTCGCCGCGTGCGAGCACACGAATCTCGCGAGGCTTGACCGACTTCGTGATCATCACGCGACGCTTGCGCGCGAGAAGATCTTTGCGCTGCTTCTCGAGCTCGGCGATCCGCTCCTTCGACGCGGCGCCGTTCTTGAGAGCCTCGATCTCCTTCGCAAGTCGGACGGCCTCCGCACGATCGAGCGGCGAGACGACCTCCATCTCGGGCTCGCGCTTCGTCGGTAGCGAGTTCGTGCCGCGGAAGGTCTTGAGCTCGTCGACGTCCGCGAAGAACGCGCCGAGGCTGTAGAAGTCCTTCTGCGTGTACGGATCGTACTTGTGGTTGTGGCACTCGGCGCATCCGACGGTCGCGCCCATCCAGACCGCAGAAACGTTGCGCACGCGATCGGCGAAGTACTTCGCGAGATACTCGGGAATCTGAAACCCGCCTTCGTGCGTGGTCTGGAGCAGGCGGTTGTACGCCGTCGCGATGCGTTGATCCTCCGTCGGGTTCGGGAGGAGGTCCCCCGCGAGCTGCTCGATGGTGAACTGATCGAAGGGCAGGTTCCGGTTGAATGCATCGATCACCCAATCGCGATACGGCGACGAGGCGTGGTCTTGATCGCCGTGATAGCCGACCGTGTCGGCGTAACGGACAAGGTCGAGCCAAAAGAGCGCCATGCGCTCGCCGTAGTGGTGCGACGAGAGGAGATGGTCGACCTGCCGCTCCAACGCGTCCGTGCGCTTGTCGGCAAGAAACGCGTCGATCTCTTCAGGCGTCGGTGGAAGGCCGGTGAGGTCGAAGCTCCATCGACGCAGCAGCGTCACGCGGTCAGCCTCGGGCGAAGGCGCGAGCCCCTCTGCCTCGAGCTTCGCGAGGACAAACGCGTCGATCGTTCCCGCGCCCCAAGCAGCGTTCTTCACCTTCGGCTTCGCGGCGCGAACGGGCTTCTCGTAGGACCAGTGTCCCTGATACTCGGCACCCCCCTCGATCCACTTCCTGAGAATCGCGAGCTCCTCCGGAGAGATCGTCTTCTCCGTCTCGGGAGGAGGCATGCGCTCGTCGGGATCCTCCTCGAGGATGCGGATGATCATGCGGCTCGCGTCGGGATCGCCCGGGATGATCGCGCGCTTCTTCTTGTTCTTCTTGAGGCCCTTGGCGCTCTCCTCGTCGTCGAAACGCAGCCGCGCGGAGCGGTGCTCATCGTCCGGGCCGTGGCAGGCGAAGCACTTGTCCGAGAGGATCGGACGGACGTCGCGATTGAACTGGATCGTCTTCTCGCCCCTGCCCTCTCCGTCTTTCGCAAACGCTGTGTTCGCGAAGGAGGCGCTCGCGAAGAGAATGCTCAAGACGCAAGCGAAGGGGCGAAACAGACGTACAGCGGACGAAGATGGGCGTCGACGAAGCATGGCTCTCCTGCCTTCTCGCGCGCTCGCGAGGCCTACTTCGAGAAGGCCGCGCGAACGTTACACGAGCGTACAGCGTAGTCCGCCGGAACGTCACGGTCACCCGGAAAACCGCGGTGGCCGGGCGCTTTCGAAAACAGGGCCCGAACGCGAGAAAGATTTACCGGTCGAAGCGCACGAGGGCGAACGGGATCATGCAAGTCTTGACGACATCGTGTGCGCCGTAGATACAAACGCGCGCCGTACCCATCCCGAGGTTCATGAGCGCCGTGAAGGGGAGAATCATCAGGCCCCCGAGTCGCTCGTCCGTGCGCATGTCGGCGTTGAGGAGACGGTAGGGAATCAAGCAGTCGATGATGCCCGCGTCGTTGATGTCAAAGCCGAGATGCTCGGCCGCCGAGTTCCGGGGCACGGAAGTGAAGCGACCGACGTGGTACTTCTCCTCGACGAAGTACGGATCACCGACCGGGACATCCTGACCGCGCTTGTCGGTGTGCCTCATCTGAACGCGGCGCGTGCGCGTCTTGATCTGGGTGCGCGGACAGATCAGACGCTCGGGATACTGCGTGCCGCCGGCCGGCTGCCAGATGACCTCGAAGATGCGGAAGTGGCCGTAGTACGGTTTTCGACCCTCCTGAATCGCCGCACCCGACGCCCACGTGCCTTCGCAACGTCGCTGACGCCGCGTCTCGGTGAGCGACTCCTGGAAACCGGTCGGACCGAAGTACCAATCGGCGAAGCTCTTCTTCTTGTTGAAGGAGAGGGAGCGACAGCCCGTGCCCGAGAGGAGCGGCAGCACGAAGAGCAGGCTGACGCAGAACGCGCGCAGGAATCGTCTCGACATCGTGATCCTCCGGCCAGATTCGCTGATCTACAGGTTGTAGTGAATCAGCGCCGCAGGGATCAACAGTGTTTTGGCGAGGTCGTGGGTAACGTAGACCGGAGCGCGGACAACGATGCCGAGCGCGTTGAACAAGACGTAGAACGGCGACGACAAAAATTTCGTTATCGACGCGTCGAGTGCAGACGCCTTTGACGAGAAGACTCGATAAGGAATAAGCGTATCGAGCAGCCCCGCTTCTCCGACCGTGAAGCCGACGAAGTCGACATACGTACCGCGTGGAACGGCGAGGGGTTCCCCTTCGCGGACAGGCTGATCATCGATCGACAGATACTCGACGGGCTTCTCGTTTCCGAATTTATCGATTCGGTGTCGCGCCAGGTGAGAGAAGCGTCGCGCCTCGTCCCGACTCGGATAGACGATCCGCGCCGGGAACTGGTGCCAGCCCGTAGGGTTCCAGATGAGCTCCGGAGTTCGAAAGTGCCCGTAGATCGGCACTCGTCGCTGGAGGATCCTCCCGACCTTGAAAGAGTTGGGCTTGCGGTGGAAGCGAGATCGCTCGACGGTCGCCGCGTAACCCACGGGACCGATATACCATTCCGAGAAGCTCTTCTTACCCGAGTAGCTGAGCGAGCCGCAGCCGGTCGTCGAGATCGCGAGCCCGGAGAGCCCGATAGCGAGGAGAACCGCCCTTGTCCATGATCGTCGCATGGCGTCGAATACGCCGCCGAGGGTTCCATTGGATGTCGCTCCGCTGCGCCGGTAGCCTGGAGAGGTCGGGAAACAGCCATCTCGAAGTCGAGTCTCATGAAGCGAATCTACGCGCGAATCAGCGTTCTTTGTGTCGCGTTTTTCCTGTCGACCGCTACGACAGCGGCCGAGGCCGAGTTCGCGTGCGCGAACGTCAACGCCGACGAGAATCGCAACATCGGAGACGCGGTCTTCCTTCTCAACTGGCTCTTCACGGGCGGTCCTGCGACTCGCTGCGAGAGCGAGCCGACGATCGACGAGCCGCGCACGATCGACGGCTTCACGTTCGTCGAGAAGAGCACGCAGGGATACGACGAGTACGATCACGATCTCACCGGTCTTCGCTTCGTGCTCAGCCCCGGTGGCGAGTTCGTCATGGGAAGTTCCGACGACGAGTGTGATCGTTACGACAAGGAAGGTCCGGCGCACCCGGTGCGGCTCAGCTCGTTCCTTTTCGCGAAGTACGAGCTCTCGCAACGCGAGTGGATCGACTTCATGGGCTTCAACCCCTCGACGGTCGTCGGCGACGATCTTCCGGTCGAGAGTTGCTCGTGGGCCGAGTGTCAGGAGTTCAATCGCCGCGCCGGCCTCGACTTCCCGACCGAGGCGCAGTGGGAGTACGTCTGTCGCGCCGGTACGACGACGCCGTTCTACTTCGGCGACGCGATCCACTCTGCCGACGAGAACTTCCAAGGCACGCGTGCTTACTGCGACTCGGACGCGAGCGAGTTTCGCGCGACGACGGAGCCGGTCGTCAGCTTCGAAGCCAATCCGTACGGTATCTACAACCTCCACGGCAATATCCTCGAGTGGTGTGAGGACGTCTTCTCGATCACGTTCTACGGATCGGAGGAGGCCCAGCAGCTCGACCCGATCTCGACGGAAGGCTCGCCCTTCCGCGTCATGCGTGGCGGGTGCTGGTTCGACAAAGGCAAGGACGTGCGCTCGGCGATGAGGTACTGGGGCCCTCCGTACGTGAAGAGTCTCTACGTCGGCTACCGTCCGGCGAAGCGGCTGGGCGACTGAGAGCTGGCCGACGACGATGTTCGAGCAGGAATTCGGACGTCGATGGCGATGTTTGCGCGAAACCGTGGTCGTATTTCGAGATGACGCCGCGACGCGGCGACCCGCCGCGTGACTCGATCTTCGCGTCGAACCGGAGGAACCGGATCGCCGCTGCGCTCGAGTTCAATTTGGATGCTGGGAAGTTCGAGTTCTGGGTAGAGCAACGCAAGTGACAAGAGTCGGAGTCATCGGCCTCGGCACGTGGGGCCCGAAGCACGCCGCGACGCTCTTCGGGCTGCCCGAAGCCGACCTCGTCGCCGTCGTCGACACGGACCCGGCGCGCCTCGCCGCGCTCGACGGAGGTCCGCTCGCTGACATTCCGCGGTACGACGACGTCACGCGTGCGCTCGACGAGAGCGGCGCCGAAGCTTGGGTCGTCGCGAGCCCGACGGCGACCCACGTACCCTTCGCGAAGGAGATCCTCGGCCGCGGCCTCTCGGTACTCCTCGAAAAGCCGATCGCGAGCACGCTCGCCGAAGCGGAAACGCTCGCCCCGTTCGTCAAGGAGGACTCGAGCAACATCCTCCTCGGCCATTCGTACGTCTACGGCAGCGAGTTTCTCGAGCTCCAAGCCGCGGTGAAGGCGCGCGGCGCTCCGACCTTCATCGACTGCATTCGGCATCGCCCCCTCTTCCTTCGTGACCGCTTCTCGGGAGAGTCGCCGTTTCACCTCCTGATGGTGCACGACCTATACCTCCTCATCGCGCTTCTCGGCCGCAAGGATCCGGTCGAATACTCGGCGCAGGTCCACCGCGGCCCGACCGGCGGCCATGACGTAACGCTCGCGCAGCTGAGATTCGAAGACGGGCTCCTCGTCTCGCTGACCGCCTCGTTCATCACGCCCGACGGCATGCCGGGCGACGGCTACGATCGCATGGAGGTCTACGGCGAGGGATGGGCGGTACGCATCGAGCCGAATCCGAGACCGATCGAGGTCTACGACGACAAGAAGACCTGGCCCCTCGAGCTCGAGCTACGGCCCGACCCGGCCGCGCCGACGGGGCTTCTCGCCGAGGCGCAGCGGAGATTCCTCCGCGTCATCCGTGGAGAAGCCGAGGTTCCTGTCGGTCCGTCGTTCCACGACGCGATGCGGGTGCAGAGGTGGCTCGAGAGACTGGTCGAGTCGGCGAACGGGTGAATCGCTCGCCCTACGCCGCCTCGACCCCGTAGCCGATCTTCATCGCGACGATCAGCGCGATGATCGAGACGATGTAGAGCTTGATGAGAAGCGGCACGATGAACTTGAGCCAACGCGTGTAGGGAATTCTGCCGAGAAGCAGCATGCCCATCAGGAGCGCGTTGGTCGGGACGATCATGTTCGTGAAACCGTCGCCCATCTGATACGCGAGGACGGCGACCTGCCGAGGAACCTCCGTGATATCGGCGAGCGGAGCCATGATCGGCATGGTGACGAGCGCTTGGCCCGAGCCCGACGGCACGAAGAAGTTGAAGACGCTCTGAACGAGGAGCATGCCGACCGCTGAGACCTCCGCGCCGACCTCTTTAAGGGGCTGTGCCAGGCCGTAGATCACCGTGTCGCTGATCATGCCCTTGTCCATCACGACCTTGATGGCGCCCGCGAAACCGATCAGGAGCGCTGTCGAGGTCATGTCGCAGGCGCCCGCCGAGAACTCACGCGCCGTGCGATTCGGCGAGAGCTTTCCGAAACACGCGGCGACGAGCGCGACGCCGAGGAAGATCGCCGAGAGCTCGTGGAGGTACCAACCCTTCGATTTCGCCCCCCAAACGAACCACGCGATGCCGGCGACGAAGACGACGAGCACGATGCGACGGGCGTCCGTGAGCTTCGCGTCTTCGGGCATATCGAATCCGTCGGAGTAATCGACGTCGGCGACGAGACTCTTGCCCGGATCCTGCTGGATCGTTTTCGCGTAGCGCATGATGTGGTGAACACCGATCGCCGTGCACACCGCGAGCAGCACCCAGCGATACCACTGGCCGGAGAATGCCTCGAGGCCCGCGATGTCTTGCGCGATGAGCACGGTGAACGGATTCATCGCCGCGCACCCGTAGCCGACACCGGCACCGACGTAGACGATGCCCATCGCCACCATCGCGTCCATCTTCATCGCGAGACACATCGAGACGAGAATCGGAATCAGCGGCATGTACTCTTCGGCCATGCCGATTGTCGACGATCCGACGGCGAAGACGGTCGTCATTCCGGCGACGAGAACGACGGGGCTGCCGCCGAAGGTCTTGATCGCGGAGGAGAGGAGCGCGTCGATCGAGCCGGTCGCTTTGACGATCGCGATCACCCCTCCGATGATGAAGACGAAGAAGATGACGTCGGCTCGTCCTTCCATACCCCGAAGCACCGAATCGAGGAACGTGTGCGGAGCCACGGGGAGCTTCGCCTTCTCTTCGTCCGTCAGATTCTGGTGATAGCTCTCGGCGACGACCGCGTCCCTCTTGGAGCCGCTCGCGAGCGTCACTTCCTCTCGCTCGTACTTCCCCGCCGGCAAGATGTACGTCAGCACCTGCGCTGCGACGATCATGAAAAAAATCAGCACCAGCGCGTCGGGGAACGCGAGCTTCTTCATCGCGAGAGCCTTTCTTCGAGAGACCTTTGCTCGACACTTCGCTCGCGACACTATAACCCAGCTACGCCGAAAACACCCTCCCCTCGTGCCTTGCACGGGATGGGGCGTGGGTCTATTCTCAACGCGAAGCTGAAATCGCTCGCGCACGCTCGCGACGAAGACAAGAACGTGAGAGATCGCCCCTTTCGGGAACGCTGGAGGTCGAGGAACTTGGAGCCTGTGAACGCCCCGGACGACGTGCTCGTCGACCTTCGCGGAATCACGAAGGACTATCGCGCCTTTCGCGCGCTCGACGACGTCACGCTGCGGATGCGTGGCGGTGTGACCGGCCTCCTCGGGCCGAACGGAGCCGGAAAGTCGACGCTGATCAAGGTCATGCTCGGACTCGTGCGCTGCACCGCCGGCGAAGGCTCATTCCTCGGTCACGATATCCGCCACGAGATGAGGAAGATTCGCGCACGTGTCGGTTACATGCCCGAGGACGACAGCTTCATCTTCGGGCTCTCGGGCGTCGAGATGGTCCGCTTCGCCGCAAGGCTGTCCGGTTTGCCATCGGTCGAGGCCCTGCGCCGCTCACACGAGATCCTCGACTTCTGCGGCGTCGAGCAGGAGCGCTACCGCAACGTCGAGACCTACTCGACCGGCATGCGGCAGAAGCTCAAGTTCGCGCAGTCGATCGTTCACGATCCGGACCTTCTGATCCTCGACGAGCCGACCTCGGGGCTCGATCCGGAAGAGCGCCAGGCGCTTCTGCGTCGCGTGCGCACGCTCTCGGAGCGGGCCGGCAAGGCGGTCGTGATCTCGACGCACATCCTCCCGGACGTGCAGCAAGTCTGCGACGACGTCGTGATCATCGCCAAGGGCAAGGTCTGCGTCGTCGAGAGCCTTCGCGTGCTCAGCCGGCCCGTCCACCCGAAGATTCACGCTCGCGTCCACGGCGATTGGCACGACCTCGTCGAGCGGCTGCGCGATCACGGAGAAGAGGTCGAGGTCGACGATCAGGGCGTCTTGACGATCTCCGAGAGCGACCGAATGCCCCAGGCCCTCTGGGAATGCGCCGCCTCGCTCGGCGTATCGATCCGCAGCCTGACTCCGTCACAAAACTCGCTCGAGTCGATCTTCCTCGATGCGGTCAGAGGAGGAGAGCTCGGTGCCGATTCATAACCTCGGCTATCGCGGTTGGGACGGAAAGCGCACTCCGGATCGCACGCGCTGGTGGGTGCTCGCCGACTCGGGGCTCAAAGCCGCGTGGAAGTCACGCTGGGTCCGTCGCCTCCTCTTCGCCGCGTGGTTGCCCGTGCTCTTCTGGGGGCTCTTGATCTTCCTCTACGAGCAGCGAGTCCAGGAATTCCAGCGATTCCAGCAATTGAGCCCATCGCAGATCGACAACCTGCCTTGGGACATTCCTCGCGATCTCTTCTACGCCGTTCTCAACGATCCCGAAGCCGCCCGGCCCGAGGCCTGGAGCTTCCTGATCATGAACTTCATCCGCACGACCCAGGCCGTCGGCCTCATGGTGCTCGTCGGACTCATCGCGCCGCCGCTCATCGCACGCGACATGCGAAGCCGAGCCTTCCTGCTCTACTTCGCGCGACCGATCACTCGCTTCGAGTACATGTTCGGCAAGTCCTTCACGGTCTGGGCATTCATCACGATGATCACACTCGTGCCCTCGATGATGCTCTACGTCGAGGCCGTCCTGCTCTCGAACAGCTTCGACGTCGTGCGAAACACGTGGGTGGTTCCGCTGCGCATCGTCGGAGCATCTCTCCTCATGATAGTACCGACGACGGCTGTGGCACTCTGCGCCTCTGCGATGACCCGCGAGAGCCGCTTCGCGAGCTTCGCGTGGTTCTCGTTCTGGATCCTCGGATTCGTCTCTTACGAGATTCTCTTCCAGCTCGGCCATCCTCGATCGATCGTCTCGCCCTTTCACAGCCTCGCGGAAATCCAGCGCTGGATCTTCGGCTTCTCCGAACTCGCTCACGATCTCACCGCGTGCGTCACGTTTTGGACGCTGGTTACTCCGCTCGCGTGGTGGGTCACCTACCGCAAGATCTCCGCACCGATGAACGTCTGAGTCGGGTCTCGCATGATACGCATCGACCACACGACAAAACTCTACGGCTCGGTGATCGGCTGCAACGACATCACCGTCAACCTCGAGCCCGGTGCGTACGGACTCCTCGGTCCGAACGGTTCGGGCAAGACGACGCTCCTTCACCTGATCACGGGACAGCTCATCCCGACACTCGGAACCGTCGAGACGCTCGGACGCGATCCCTGGAACAACGCGAACGTCCTTCGCGAGGTCGGATTCTGCCCGGCGGCTGATGTCCCCTACTCCGACATCAGTGCGCACGACTGGGTCATCCACCTCATGCGCCTTCACGGATACTCGCGGCGTGAGGCGAAATCGCGAGCTCTCGACGCCCTCGAGCGCGTCGGCTTGACGTACGCGATGAAGAAGGCGATGGGCACGTACTCGCGCGGCATGCGACAGCGCGCAAAGATCGCCCAATCGTTCGCGCACGACCCGCAGCTCCTCATCCTCGACGAGCCCTTCAACGGCCTCGATCCGATCGGTCGACACGAGATGACCGAACAGATCAAGGCGTGGACCGACGAGGGCAGGTGTCTACTCCTCGCGAGTCACGTCCTTCACGAGGTCGAAGCGGTCGCCGACTCCTTCCTGCTCATCTGCGGCGGACGCTTGCTCGCTTCGGGCGTCGCGGAAGAGGTGCGCGGTCTGCTCGCGGACGTCCCGCACGAGATTCGCATTCGCTGCCGACGACCGAAGGAACTCGCGCGGTACGTCATCGAGTCCGACACCGCCGAAGGGGTGAGATTGGACGTCGACGACCACGCGGTCGGACAGGAAGACTCCGGTGTTCTCGTCGTCGCGACGCGCAGCCCCGCGGCGTTCTATGAGTCGCTCCCGAGCTGGTCGGCTGCCGAAGACCTCGGCGTCTCCGAAGTCCGGTCGCCCGACGACTCGCTGCAAAACCTCTTCGACTCACTTCTCAGAATCCACCGAGGCGAATCGTGATCAGCATCGCCGGAACAACCGACGCGTTCGTTTTCGAATGCAGCCGTTTGATCAAGTTCCCTCGCATCGCGTGGTGGGCCGGGCTGGCGGCGTTTCCCACGGTGATCATGAACTTCATCCGATCGCTCAATGGTCCCCCGCTCCACGTGTACGAAGGGACCGATTCGGCCGGCCTCTCTCTCGTACTCGCGAGCGGCTGCGCGACGAGCCTCGCGCTGATCCTCGTCGCGACTCCGGTCGTCTACGCCGAGCTCGAAGGTCACACCTGGACGTACC
>CAYZGY010000038.1:276-20580 GCA_964478085.1 uncultured Planctomycetia bacterium | reverse complement strand
CCGCGCGAGCCAGTCGTGGCCGATCTCTTCCGTCTCGCTCTTCGCTTCGCCGAGCTCCTTGGCGAGCGACTCTCGCGTGAACCAGGTGTCGACATCCTCGCGCAGTCCCGTGAGATCGAGGCGACGCGAGCGATCTTCGCTCGAGAGGTGGATGATGTCCCAGATCCAATCCTCGTCGACGGTCGTGTCGATGCAGTCGTCCTGGAGAAGCGGCACGGCCACGCCCGGAATCGCCGCGGCTTCCATGTACGGGAAGGCCTTCTCGAGGACGCTCAGGCAGCTGACGCCGACGATGGCGTCGATCTTGCCCGTCTCGATGATCGCCATGACGATGGGAGATCCTTCGGCGACAAGCACGGCGTAGCCGAGTCGCTCGGCCTCGTCTTGGAGATCCTGGATCGAGCACATGCCGCATTTCTTGCACAGGAGCCCGAACTCGTCGAAGGGCGCGGGGCAGTGCGACTCGAGGCGCAGGCACTTCGGAAGGAGAAGCAAGCGCCGGTTGTACGGCACCGTCGCGAGCGTCTCGCGCCACATCTCGTTGTTGAGAAGTACGGCGGCGTAGTCGAGGTACCGCGAATCGATGCCTTTGGTCTCGAGTGCACGCTCGGTCAGGACGCGAAGGTCCGCGATCGGCACGGGAGGGACGATCGACTCCTCCTTGAGGAAATCGATCATGTGTTGGCGAATCGCTTCGCGCTCGACCTTGAGATTCGGGATGTTCTCCTGCGACTCACGAAACCGCTGGGGCGGCAACATGCGAGGAATCTGAATCTGGATATCCCCGGCGTTGGGGGCGGCACCGGCACCAGCCGTGTTGCCAGAAGACGTGCTCGTCGACACTAGGAGTTTCTCCGATTCTCTCGCTCAGCCCTCGGAAGAGTCACTCGAGTCTTTCGACTCGCGTGCTTCCAAGGCTGCTCGCGCCTTATCGGCGGCTTCCGCCGCCTTGCGTTGAATCTCTTCGGGGCTCGGAAGCGCCATCAGCACCTCCGGAGGGATTCCCTCGATATCGCCCTGAAGCTTCTTGAGGCATCGTTGACGTTCTTTGAGCGCTTTGTCCTCATCACGCTCCTTCGAGAAGCGAGACGCGGCGCGCTCGTGACGGTCGCGCAGCATCGAGTAGATGTCGCCGCCGAGGAGGGCCGAGATGTCGACCTTCATCTTCTCGCGGTCGACGTCCTCCTGCTGGACGACATCGCCGTTGATCGGTCCCTGTCCGTACTTTGGAAAAAGGATCGCGACGTCGGGACAGACGCGCGAGCAAGCCGGACAGTTGGTCTTACACTTGTCTTCGTTGCGCACCTCGATATCGCCGGCCGAGTCGACGCCGTAGACGTCGAAGAGGCAGAACGAGAGGCACTGCATGCAGTTCGTGCAGCGGTCGTAATCGATGAGGGGAAACCAAGGCTTCCACGCACCTGGCTCGTAGGCGCCGGCGTCGGCACGCGCCTCTTCGACGAGAGCCGCCACGCCTTCGACGTCTCGGCCGCCGATGTCCTGGACGCGAACCTTGACGCCGCCTTCGCCCTCGAGCTCCTCGGAAGTGCCAGCTTCCGACTCACGAAGCACGAGTAGGTCGGCGTCGTCGGCCGGAGCGACCGTACCCGCCGAACCGCCACGAGTCACAGCGAAGCCCTTCGACAAGAGTGACTCGAAGATCTCGTAGCGTCGCTCGCTCTCGAGCGTCTGACTGCCTTCGCCTTCGTGGAGCACGACGCGCAGGGGGGTGGTCTCGGTGATACTCACGACTCACTGTCGTCGCTGTCGCGCTTGGGTTCGTCGCGGACAAGGCCTTCGAAGACCTCTTCCGGGCTATCGGTTCGCATGTTCAGTATTTCGACCCGTTCCTTCGGGAGCTTCGAGCCTGCTGCAGAGAACAGCCACTCGACCGCACGAGGGTAGCACGCGGCGATGCGGATTTCACCGCCTTCGGAAGCCAGGCGCTCGAGCGCTGGATCCTTGCGCGCGGACATCTCGCAAAGATCCGCGACACCGTCGAACGCGACGTCGCTCTCGCAGAGTCGACGGAGGACCTTCGTCTTCACCTTCTTCTCGATGACGTTCGAGTAGGCGCAGTGGCAGTAGAGGATGCGTGCGTCGCTCATGCGTCTTCGGACCCTTCAGCTGACCAAGTCGGTTCAACATCTCCGTGAGCCCAGTCCTGATGAGAACGGTCTCGATGAGTGGGCGTCGGTCGCCCGGGGCGAAAGCTCTCGACGTGCTCGAGGACGAGCTTGACCTTGCCAGACGTCGCCGCGATTTCGCGCTCGACGATCGCGCGCAACTCTTCGGGAGCGCACTCGGCGCGCAAGTTGAGGATGACCTGTCCTGCGGCAACCGGATCCGGAAGCTCCTGGCAAACCTCGGGCACGTAATCTTGCCGTACGAGGTTGACGACCGCGATCTCTCCGAGCGTGTTGTCGTCGGGAGCGAGCGTCATCTTGAGGTGGGCAACCTCGCCGCCGACCGCGGTCAGGCCCGCTTGAATGCGCTCCGTCAGGTCGCGCAGGACCTCGTTGCCGTCCACCTCGCCACCGCCTGCCTCGCAACTCATCGCGGAGAGACCGATCGTCGCGTTGAGCCAGCCGAGGAGCGCTTCGCCCTCGGCGTAGATGTCGTAGTCGATCTCTATCGATTCGCGCGGCGAGATCTCGGTCGTCTGGACGCGCGTGAGCCACTCTTCGAGTCCGTCGCCTTCGCGCGCGGAGATCTCGAAGACTTTGGCTTCGGGGTAGCGCTTCTCCAGTGCGTTGCGCAGCTCCGTCCGAGCGGCTTCGTCGAGGAGGTCGCACTTGTTGATCACGATGAGCTCGGCTTCCTCGAGCTGTTTCTCGTAGACGTAGATCACCTTCTTCGAGAAGGTGCGACCTTCCGAGAGGCCGAGGACACGTGCGGCGCGCGCCGGGTCGACCAGGACGCTCAGCGGCGCGATCTTGAACTGGTCGCCGTAGATTCTCCGCAGCGGGTAGCTGACCGTCGCGACGAGATCCGTACAGCTGCCGACAGGCTCCGCGAGGAACACGTCCGGCTTGTCGCTCTCTTCGAGGCTCTTCGCTGCGGTGACGAGGGAGTTGAAGCGACAGCAGAAGCACCCGCCGGCGATCTCCTCGACGGCGAAGCCCTGCGAGCGCAAGGTGGCCGAGTCGACGAGACCCGAGGCTTGGTCGTTGGTGATGAGCCCGACGCGGAGGCCGCGGTCGCTCAGCCGACGGGCGAGCTGTCCGAGCGCCGTCGATTTCCCCGCTCCGAGGAAACCGCCGATCATGATGTAGCGCGGGCTGTCTTTCTGGGTCACTTGGTTGCTCGGGTACGTCGAAGGACTCGGTTTTTTTTCAGCCGTCCGGCCCTTCAACCATTCGGATTCGCCGCAAAGTCGGTGGGGCTTTGCCAGGGTTTCTCGAGCATCTTGTCGATCGTCACGTCGAGAAACTCGACGTATCCGTTCACATCAACAGTGCTTCCTGCATCACAGTCGTCGGAGATCTTGCCTTCGACCTCGTAAAGCCAGCCGCTCTCGTAGGATTTCTTGCAGATGATCTCCGGGTCTTCGGCTGCCAGACGGTTGGACTCGCAGAACTGGCCGTCGACTACACAAATCAGGTCGGAAACGGCCTTGAAGCCCTCGATCCAGCCGACGGTCTGTCCGACGCGAACCGAGTCTCCCGACTTCACCTCGAAGTCGAATTCGACGATTTCACCGAGCATGCGCGCCGCGAATCCCGTCAGCCCGACCCGCCATCGGCCCGGCGACTCTTCGCGGAGCCAGAAGTGGGAACGGCTGTACCGACAGTCGACCGGTAGGCGGGTCGAAAAGTGATTCCGCTGGTACCGAATGACCTCGCCGGGGGACTCCGACATGTTCCTCGTAGAACGGACCTCGACTTGCTGTCACTTGAAAAACGGCCGTCCGAGACGGCCGCGAAACGAACAGTCTAAGTCGGAAGTTTGAAACTGGTCAAGCTTTATCACCGCCTGTCGGGAACCGTCAGGAGCACGAGTCTCCACAGCCCGAATCGTCCCGCGAGCGGAGTCGAGCCTCGCCGAAAGCGCGGGCGACCCGTCCGCAGGCTTCGTCGATATCCTCGGCCGTCGTCGGGCGCCCCAATCCGAAGCGTAGGGTCGCGTGGAAGTCCGGCTCCACTTCCATCGCACGAAGAACGTAGGATCCGTCGACCGAAGCGGACGTGCACGCGGAGCCCGACGAGATCGCGAGCCCCTCGAGCAGCGACAGAAGGGTATACGAGGTCGTTCCAGGGAGCGAGACGTGCAAGTTGTTCGGGAGACGCTCGGCCATCGAGCCGTTGATCAGCATCTCGGGAATCTTGCCACAGAGGCCGCTCAGCAGACGATCGCGCAGACACGCCAGTCGTTCGCCGTCAGCGCGATGTTCGGCGAGCGCGAGATCGGCCGCCTTGCCGAGTCCGACGATGCCCGAGACGTTCAGCGTTCCCGATCGCCAGCCCCGCTCCTGACCGCCGCCGTCGACGAGAGGGGTGAGACGCACGTGGGGGCGTCGCCTTCGGACGAAAAGCGCTCCGACGCCCTTCGGCCCGTAGATCTTGTGCGCCGAGATCGACAGGAGGTCGATGCCGAGGGCCTCGACGTCACAGTCGAGGTGCGCGAGTGCTTGAACGGCGTCGCAGTGGAAGATCACATCGCGATCCTTGCACAGCGCGCCGATCTCGGCGACGGGCTGGATCGTACCGACCTCGTTGTTCGCGAACATCGTCGAGACGAGGACGGTGTCGTCCTCGATCGCTGCGGCGATGTCACTCGTGCGAACGACTCCGTCGGTTCCCGGTGCGACGTAAGTTACTCGGTGCCCCGCGCGCTCGAGAGCACCACAGGGATCGAGAACGGCCTTGTGCTCGATTTGGGTCGTGACGACGTGCCCGGGCTTCGGCGCGAGGACGCCCTTGATCGCGAGGTTGTTCGACTCGGTCGCTCCCGACGTAAAGACGATTTCCGATGCGCTCGCGCCGATGAGCGCGGCGCACTGCTCGCGTGCCAGATCGACGAGCTTCGCGGCCTGACGACCCGTTTCGTGCTCGCGACTGCCGGCGTTGCCGAAAGCTTCCGTGAAGGTCGGCAGCATCGCTTCGACGACGCGCGGGTCGCACGGGGTCGTCGCGTGGTTATCGAGGTAGATCTCGCGGACGCTCATCGACGAGGTCGATTACTGCTTACGCGTCTTGAAGGTTTCCGAGTGCTTCGTCGACGGAATGGCGACGTCGTAGCTCTTCGTGTCGCGTGCGACCGAAAGCCGGATGATGTCGGCGCCGCAGTCCTTCTCATGATTCGCGATGCGCTCGGGCTTCGTGTTGTTCTCGCTGTCCTTGCGCAGGTTCTTGTGCATCTGGAAGATCGCCTGGATCGACTTCGTCTCGCTGACGGTCTTGAAGGTCTTCGGCTGGCATCCTTTGCGCGTGCCGTTGTTGAAGACGGCAACCCGGGGCTGGACGCTGCGGATCAACGCGGGGTGGTTGCTCGAGTCGAGGCCGTGATGATTGACCTGAAATACGTCGACGGGATCTCCGACGAGGTTGACGGGGCAGACGAGCCGGCGTTCGAGATTCCATGTGAGGTCGCCGCAGTTCAGGAAACGCCAAGCGCCGAACTCGATGATGAACGCAGTGCTCTCGCCGTTCTGCGAGCCGTCGCGCTTGCGAGTCTCGGTGTACGTCTCGCAGAGCTCGTTCTTCTTGGCGCCTTCGGCCGGATCGATGTACTTGCGCGCGGCGGCGAGGCAGCGGATCGACACCTTCTCGCCGGCGCCTTGCTTCAGTGGAATCGCGTCGCCGGGCTTCAGCACCTTTCGCTTGCCGCGAAAGGCACGGCGGTAGTCCTGGATCATGCCCTTGCGTCGACCCTCGAGCTCCGGGATGCCCGGGTCCCAAACCTTCGTGATCTCGATGCGCTTCGAAAGATCCGCCGCGCCACCGAAGTGATCGACGTCGAAGTGGGTGACGATCAGGTGGTCGATGCGTTCCTTCTTGGTGAACTGACGCACCGTGCGCTCGATGCGATAGGGGTCGCGTTCGCCGGGAAGGCCGGTGTCGAAGAGGATCGTCTCGCCGGCCGGTGTGACGATCAGGGTTGCCGCGCCACCTTCGACGTCGGTCCAGTAGACCTCGAGGCGACCGTCGCTGACGTCCGCGCGAAGGCCGGACGAGGCGAAAAACAGCCCCGCGCTGGCGATTCCGAAGGTGGTCAGGAGAAACGCGGGAAGGCGGAATCGCGAGCGCGGAGCGTCTGTCATCGTCTTATTTCTTGTCCTTGCCAGCCGTCACAGCTTGCAGTGCCGCCGCGGCCTTCTTGGCGGCTTCTTCCGACTTTGCCTTCTCCTGGACCGCCGCGTCAAGCGCGGCCTTGGCCTTCGCCTCGGCGTCGGACTTGGACTTCGTCGCCGCGACGGCCTTGTCGCGCTCCTGCGCAGCCTTCTTGAGGTCGGCCTCGATCTTCGCCGCGGCGGCGACGAGCTTGTCCGAAGCTTCCTTGGCCTTCTTGGTCTCGTCGGCGGCCTTCTTCAGGGCCGCTTCGGCCTTTTTGCGCGTGTCCTCGGCCTTGGCGACCGCAGCGTCGGCTTCCTTCTTGGCCTTCTCCGCCGCGACGCGCTTCATGTCCTCGGCTTCACGCGCCTTGCGAGCTGCGAGGGCGGCGACGCGAGCAGCCTCCTCGGGATCGGCGACCGCCTTTGGGGGAACCGCTCCGCGAAGGACCGTGTCGTTCTGTCCGGCGTCGCTCGACGTGCCGACGATCAGCGACTTGCCGTCTTTCGTGAAGGCCGCGCACCAGATCGAGGCCTTCGCCTTGGCGACCGTCGCGTAGTGATTGCCGTCGAGGTTCCAGAGCTTCGCGCGACCGTCGAAGCTCGCCGAGGCGACGAGCTTTCCGTCCGGCGAAAAGGCGACCGCGGTGACCCAATCCTTGTGAGCCGTCCACGCCGTGCCGCTCGGCGACGTGATGTTGTTGTCCTTCTCGACGATCGCGAGAACGCGCACCTGATTGTCCGCTCCGCCGGAAGCCAAGCGATCCCCCTTCGCGTTCCAGGCGACGGACCAGACGGCATCGCCGTGACCCGGGAAGGTCGTCTTCTCGGCCTTCGTCGCCACGTCCCAGATCTTCACGGTCTTGTCGAAGCTCGCCGAGGCGAGCCACCTGCCGTTCGGCGAGAAAGCGATCGAGCGGACCGTCGCCTTGTGACCCGAGAGCGTGCCGATCTCCTTGCCGTCGGCCGCGTTCCAAAGCTTGATCGTCGTGTCTTCGCTCGAGGTCGCGACGATGCTTCCGTCGGGAGAGAAGGCGACGTCGGTGACCCAGTTCTTGTGACCGGAGAGCGTCGCACGCTCCTTCATCTTGCCGCCGAGGCTCGAGCTCCAGAGCTTTGCGGTCTTGTCGTTGCTCGAGGTCGCGAGCGTATTGCCGTCGGGCGAGATATCGAGCGCCCAGACCGTGCTCTTGTGTGGCTCGAAGGAGCCGAGGAGCTTGCCGCTCGCGCCGTCGAAGAACGTCGCGAGACCCGGGCGGATGATCAGGGTGTCACCACCACCGATCGCGATGAGCCCGCCATCCTTCGAGACGGCGACTGACGTGGCCCACTTCTTGAGCCCCGCGAGGCTCGAGGTCGCGGCATCGGCCTTGTTGCCGTGATGATCGGCGAGAACGGGGGATCCGGCCGCCAGAACCACGAGCATCGTGAAGAGGCTGGCGACGGTCAACGTCGTACGGGATCGAACAGCTCGAGACATGGTTTCGATCAAGACTCCGGAAAGAAAAGCGGACATGTGTTTCTCCTGCGATCCGCGCCGAGCGCCCCGCCTTCGAGGTGACGTACCACCTCCGCAGCTTACGCGCTCGGATCGCTCCCTGAGGATCCTCGTTTTGCGTGCCCGACTCGGGTGGACGAGACACGAGCAATGCGCAGTATAACGGGGCCGGAAAAGTGCCTGCAAGATGTTTCGAATTCACGCTTTGAAGCTCTTCGCAGCCCTGGAATTCGTCCCGCTCCGATCTATAATCGGCCCCTTCGACTCCCTTTCGAGGAGACCCTCTTTGAGCCTCGAAGCGCTCCGACGAACCCAGGCCTGCAAACTACGGGACCTCTTGGCAGAGGTCTCCTCCGCCAATCGGTTTTATCGTCGCAAGCTCCACGATTCTGGCATCGAAATCGCGAAGCTGCCGAGCGTCGAGGACCTGGCGTCGAGCCTGCCCGAATGCCTCGCGAAGCTGCCGCTGACCGAGAAGCGCGAGATCCAGGCCGATCAGACGGCCGATGCGCCCTACGGAACCAATCTGACGTACCCGATGGAGCGTTACACGCGTCTCCACCGAACCTCCGGAACGACCGGGGAGTCGCTCGTCTGGCTCGACACTCGCGAGAGCTGGCGGTGGTTTATCGACTGTTGGAAGCGCGTCTACCTCGGCGCGGGGATCGGACCGGAGGACCGCGTCCTCTTTCCGTTCTCGTTCGGGCCCTTTATCGGGTTTTGGGGCGCCTTCGAGGCCGCCCAGCAGCTCGGATGCTTTTGCCTGCCGGCCGGAGGGCTGTCGACGAGCGCCCGATTGCGCCACCTTCTGAGGAACGAGGCGACCGTCGTCGCCTGCACGCCGACCTACGCGCTCCACCTCGCCGAAGTCGCCGCGGACGAGGGGCTCGATCTCGCCGGATCGACCGTGCGAGCCCTCATCGTCGCCGGGGAGCCCGGAGGACACGTTCCGGGCACCCGGGCGCGCATCGAGGGCCTCTGGGGGGCACGCGTCTTCGACCATCACGGCATGACCGAGATGGGCTGCATCAGCTACGAGTTCGCCGAGGGCCCGAAGGGGCTCGTCATCAACGAGGATGAATACATCGTCGAGATCCTCGATCCTGCCGGCCTGCGAGACGGGAAACAGCAGCCCGTCGCGAGCGGCGAGACGGGGGAGCTCGTCCTGACGAACCTCGGCCGGCTCGGCTCGCCGCTGATCCGCTACCGCACGCGAGATCTCGTCCGCTGGGTCGAGACCGACCCGGAAGAGGCCCGCCCCGACGGGAGCTACGGGACGGGGCGGCTCGATGGGGGAATTCTCTCGCGGGCCGACGACATGTTCTTTATCCGTGGAAATAACGTCTATCCCTCGGCCGTCGAGTCGATCATCCGCGAGTTTCCCGAGGTTGCGGAGTATCGTCTGCGAGTGTTAGAGTCTGAGGAATTGTCCGGACTCGAGGTAGAGTTGGAACCACACGCGGGACTTGAAGATGCGCAAGGCGCAGGACTTGAGGCTGCGAGTGCCGACGAGGCTACGTCCGGGAAATCCCGTAAGGAACACGCACAGGAGAGACGTCTCAACGATAAGTCCGAAAGGAAGCCCGATTCCGTGGATCTGGCGGAGCGAGTCGCCCGCGCGATTCAGAATCGACTCTTCTTCCGCGCTCGCGTCCGGCTCGTGAAAGGCTTGCCGCGATTCGAGCTCAAGGCGAGACGCATCATTCGTGAAAGCACAGGTCCAGAAGACGAACCGCCCCGTCCGCAGGACTCGCACATCGATACGTAAGGTGAAGTAAACGGCGATGAGAAATACACGACGCACGCACAGTGCCCGATGGACCGCGGCCTTCGCAGCCGTCGTCTCGGTCAGCTGTGCGCTCCAGGACTCTTCGACGACGACCCTGCGCGCCGGCGATTGGCCGACATGGCGCGGTCCCGAGCAGAGCGGATTCTCGCGGGAGACCGGTCTCCCCGAAACGTTTTCACGTGACGGCGACAAGAAGAACGTCGTCTGGAACAACGAGCTCGGCGCACGATCGGCTCCCTGCGTCTGGCAGGGGAACGTCTATCTGCTCCGCCTCACTGGTGACAAGGAATCCTGGCAGGAAGAGGTGGTCTGCCTCGACGAGAAGACCGGCAAGGTGAAATGGCGCGTGCCGTTCAGCCTCTTCCTGACCGACATTCCGACGACGCGCGTCGGTTGGTCGAACCCCTGCGTCGACACCGAGACGGGCAACGTCTACGTGCACGGCGTGCAGGGGATCCTCCTCTGTGTCGACAAGAACGGCCGCGTCGTCTGGCAGCGCTCGCTGACGGAAGAGTACGGTCGCATCTCGGGCTACGGCGGTCGAACCCATACGCCCTTCGTCGATGAGGACCGCGTGATCATCAGCTTCCTCAACTCGGCCTGGGGGCCACAGTCGAAGGGGACGCACCGTTACCTCGCGCTCGACAAGCATACGGGCGAGGTGATCTGGTGGTCCACGCCGGCCGGCGCACCGCTTGACACGACCTACTCGGCTCCCGTCGCCGCGATCGTCGATGGCGTGCGCGTGATCATCACGGGCAACGCCGACGGCAACATTTACGCGCTCAAGTCCCGCACGGGCGAGAAGGTCTGGACGTTCCGCCTCTCGAAGCGTGGCCTCAACGCGTCGGTGGTCTACAGGGACGACCTCGTGTACGCGTGCCACTCCGAGGAGAACCAGTCGAACACCGATCCGACGCACCCTACGATGGGGCGCGTCGTCTGCTTCCGAGCCTCGGGCAGAGGTGACATCACGGCGACGAACGAAGTCTGGAGGCACGACTCCCTGACCGCTGGGTACTCGTCCCCCGCGGCCGACGACAAGTACCTGTACGTCGGTGACAACTCTGCGAACATCCACGCCTTCGATCTCAAGACCGGCAAGCACATCTGGGAGCACAACGTCGGCACGGTTCTCAAGGGTTCGCCCGTCGTCGCGGACAACAAGCTCTACATCGGCGAGGTGAGCGGTCACTTCACGATCCTCGGCCTCAAGAGCACGGGCGAACCCGAGCTCCTGAGCAAGGAGAAGTTCGTCCTTCCCGACGGTCGTCCGCTCGAGATCAACGGCTCGCCGTGTGTCGCGAACGGCAAGGTCTTCTTCACGACATCGAAGGATCTCTACTGCATCGGCAAGCCCGGTGCGACCGGCGGCAACGCGAAGCCTCCGGCCCTCCCGAAGGAGCCGGCGGCCGATCCGAACGCCAAGCCGGCGCACCTGCAGATCGTGCCGGGTGAGGTTCATCTCTCGCCCGCGCAGAGCTGCTCGTTCCGCGCGCGCCTCTTCGACGAGAACGGTCGCTTCCTGCGTGAGTGCGAGCCCGAGTGGGGCGTGCGGGGCGCCCCTGGCACGATCGACGCGAAGGGTCGCCTCGGGATCGCCCCGGACGCCTCCTTCGCGGGCGGCATGGTCACGGCGAGCTTCGGCGGACTCACCGGAAGCTCGCGCGTGCGCGTCGTTCCGCAGATGCCCTTCAAGGTCGACTTCGAGAACGTTCCGATCGGCATGCCCCCGCCGGGATGGGTCTCCGCCACGAAGATCAAGTTCCAGGTCGCCGAAATCGACGGCACGAAGGCGCTCAAGAAGCTCTCGGAGATGCCGAAGTTCATCCTCCAGCGCATCTACCTCGGATTCTCGACGTCGAAGGGCTACACGATCCAAGCGGACGTGCTCGGCACCGACGAGAAGTTCCAGATGCCCGATATCGGACTCTTCAACAGCCGCTACCGACTCGAGGTTCGCGGCAACCACCAGAAGGCCCGCATCGTCGCGTGGGCGCCGATGCCGCGCCTCGCGGTCGAGAAGCGCTTCAAGTGGGACCCGAGCAAGTGGTACACGATGAAGCTGCGCGTCGACATTCAGGACGGCAAGGGCCTCATCCGCGGCAAGATCTGGGAGCGCGGCAAGGACGAGCCCGCCGAATGGACTGTCGAAGCGACGGACTCGACTCCGAATCTCGGCGGCGCGCCGGGCCTCTACGGCTACTCGGCCGGCTCGACGGACAAGAAGAAGGGCGCCGAGATCTACTATGACAACATCGTCGTCACACCGAACTCGTAAAGGACCACGATTCATGAAGAAGGTTTCTGTCGATTCTCTTTGGCGACGATCGGTTGTCGTCACGTTCTCGAGTCTCTTCGCGCTGATCGTGCTCGGCAGTTGCTTGCAGCCCGATTCTCCTTCCATCGATGCGAGCGAAAAGGGTGGCGACGTCGCTAACGGAAAGGTCGAAGCCGGCCAGGCGGATGTCGTGGGCGCTCAGGGTGACGACGCCGCTTCGAACGTCGTCCAAGCCGAGACCGAGACCGTCGCCGCCGCGAACTCGGAAGCCGCAAAGGCCGAAGAGGCCATCAAGGAAGTCGAAGACACGACCAAGGACGCTGCTGATCAGGCACCGAGCGATGCCAGGTCGACGCTGACCGTCGCTAAGAAGGAGACCGACGACGCGGCGAAGGCGGTCGAGGCTGCCGTCAAGGACGCGCCGAAGGCTGTCACGGGAAAAGGCAACGGAGCAGGCAACGGCTCGTGGACCATGTGGGGCTCGGGACCCGAGCGCAACATGGTCAACGTCAACGCGAAAAACATCCCGCACACGTGGGACCTCGAGACGGGCAAGAACCTCAAGTGGAAGGCCCCTCTCGGCTCGCAGAGCTACGGCAACCCCGTCGTCGGCAACGGCAAGATCTTCGTCGGCACGAACAACGAGGGGAAGCGCAACCCCGATATCGAGGGCGACAAGGGCATCGTGATGTGCTTCAACCAGGCGGACGGAAAGTTCCTCTGGCAAGCCGTTCACGACAAGCTCAGCTCGGGTCGCGTCAGCGACTGGCCGGAGCAGGGAATCTGCTCGACCGGCGTTCTCGAGGACGGCAAGTACTACTACGTCTCGAACCGCGCCGAGCTCGTCTGTGCCGACATCGAAGGCTTCATGGACGGCGAGAACGACGGTCCCTACAAGGACGAGAAGTACACGAGCAAGATCGACGGAGACTTCATCTGGGTCTTCGACATGATCAATGAGTACGGCGTCTTCCCGCACAACCTCGCGACAAGCTCGCCGATCATCATCGGCGACCTGATCTACATCAATACGTCGAACGGTGTCGAGCGCGATCACATCACGATCCCGAACCCGCGTGCCCCGAGCTTCATCGCCGTCAACAAGAAGACGGGCGAGCTCGTCTGGGGGAGCAACGAGCCGGGTGACGGGATCCTCCACGGTCAGTGGTCCTGCGCGACCTGGATAAATGCCGCCGGTCAGGAGCAGATCCTCTTTCCGGGCGGCGACGGCTGGCTCTACAGCTTCGAGCCGAAGAAGGGCGACCTTCTCTGGAAGTTCGACCTCAACCCGAAGGACTCGAAGTGGGAGCTCGGCGGTCTCGGAACGCGTAACAATATCATCTCGACGGCCGTCGCCGTCGGTGACACGGTCTATCTCGCGGTCGGTCAGGATCCGGAGCACGGCGAAGGCGTCGGGCATCTCTTCTCGATCAACGCCGCCGGCGCCAAGGGTGATGTGACCGACAAGGCCGCCAACTGGCACTATGGTGGTGAAGATTTCCGTCGCACGATCTCGACGTGCGCAGCGACTCCGGACGGTCTTCTCTACGCTTGCGATCTCAGCGGCTTCCTCCACTGTCTCGACGCGAAGACGGGCAAGCCGTACTGGGTCCACGACACGCTCGCGGCCGTCTGGGGCTCGCCGACGGTCATCGACGGCAAGGTCTTCCTCGGCGATGAGGATGGAGACGTCGTCGTCCTCGAGCACGGCAAGAAGCTCAAGCTCCTCGCCGAGATCAACCTCGAGAACGCCGTCTACACAACGCCCGTCGCGGTCGATGACACGCTCTACATCGCGAACCGAACGACCTTGTTCGCGATCGCGCATACGGGCGATTCGAAGACCGAAGAGAAGAAGTAAGACCGAGAGAGGAGTCGACGTGAAAGTGACCACGTCCAGCAAGACGGCCATCGCCCCGGAGTCGCAGGTCCGCGAAGCGCGCGAGAAGCTCGACGCCTGGGTGCGCGAGGTGGTCAAGTTCCACTTCAATCCCGAGACGGGCTCTCCGTTTTGGCTCGATTACGCGAGCAAGCTCTCGTGGGATCCTCGCGCCGAGGTGCAGGGATTCGACGACCTGAAGAAGTTCGACCTCTTCGAGGACGAGTGGCTGCGCGGCGGTCCCGTCGAGCCTTGGGTGCCGAAGGCGCTCCAAGGCGAGCCGATCTACGTCTTCGAGACGGGAGGCACGACCGGAGTTCCCAAGAGCCGCATCGCGAGTCGCGACTTTCGTATCGACTACGAGCTATTCAGTGAGACGCTGTCCGACGAGACCTTCCCGAAGGGAGCCGATTGGATCTCTCTCGGCCCGACGGGTCCTCGCAGGCTGCGCCTCGCTGTCGAGCATCTCGCTCAGCACCGTGGCGGCATCTCGTTTTGCCTCGACATGGATCCGCGTTGGGTCATCAAGTGCCTCAAGCGCGGCTGGGTCGACGCGGCCCAGGCCTACAAGGACCACACGATCGATCAGGCGCTGACGATCCTTCGCGCGCATCCGAACATCAAGTGCATGTTCACGACGCCGAAGCTCCTCGAGGCGCTCTGCGAGAAGGTCTCGCTGCCGAAGCTCGGCATCACCGGGATCTTCTGCGGCGGGACCGAGATGGACGCGGCGTTCCACAAGCTCGCTCGCGAGGAGCTCGTCCCGGGAGTCGACTTCCAGCCGACCTACGGCAACACGTTGATGGGGCTCGCCTGTCACCGACCGTTCACCGGAGAGGCCGGGCCGGACTCGGACGATCCGTACGCGATCACCTACTACCCGCCGCACCCGCGTGCGGTGCTCGAGGTCGTCGATCCGGACAATCCGAACCGACAGGTCGGCTACGGCGAGCTCGGACGCGTCAAGCTCACGACGCTGACGAAGGAGTTCTTCGTACCGGGATTCCTCGAGCGCGACGAGGCCTTCCGTTCGCAACCGATCGAGCTGTACCCGTACGACGGTGTTCGAGACGTCCGGCCATTCGGCAGTCTCGAGCAAAAGGTCGTGGTCGGCGTTTACTGATCGCGATCGGGCCCGGTTCCTTCGATGTCCCTGCCGTCTTTAGAGTTTGAGCTGCGAACGCGCATCGTCTTCGGACCTGGGCGCATCGACTGCCTCGGCGACCTCGTGCGCGAGTTCGGCGGTACTCGCGTGCTCGTCGTCTCCGACCCAGGTGTCGTCGCGGCGGGGCACACGGAGCGCGGCATCCGTTCGATCGATCGGGCGGGCATCTCGGCGTTTCTCTTCGACGGCGTCGATGAGAATCCGACCACGGCTCACGTGCGACGCGGCGTCGAGTTCGCTCAGGAGGTCGACATCGACTTCGTCGTGGGCCTCGGGGGCGGGAGCGCGATGGACTGCGCGAAGGGCATCAACTTCATCATCTCCTGCGGCGGCGAGATGAAGGACTACCAGGGAGTCGATCGAGCGACGGCCGACCTCCTGCCGATGATCTCGGTGCCGACGACATCGGGCACGGGGAGCGAAACGCAATCGTTCGCGCTGATCGCCGACGAGCACACGCACCAGAAGATGGCTTGCGGTGACAAGCGCGCCGCGTGCCGCGCGACGATCCTCGATCCCGAGACGACGATCTCCCAGCCCGAATCGGTCACGGCAGCGACCGGTGTCGACGCGATCACGCATGCCGTCGAGACCTACGTGACGAAGCCTCGCAACTCGATCTCGCAGGCCTTCTCGCGCGAGGCGTGGCGGCTGCTCGAGTCGAACTTCGAGCGTGTTCTCGACGAGCCGAACAACCTCGACGCTCGTGCGGGAATGCAGCTCGGGGCGAGCCTCGCCGGTCTCGCGATCGAGAACTCGATGCTCGGGGCGGCGCACTCCTGCGCCAATCCCTTGACGGCCAACTACGGCGTCGTCCACGGTGGGGCGGTCGGCCTGATGATTCCACACATCGTCCGTTACAACGCGGCCGAGATGGAATCTGAGTACCGCGAATTCGCCGCAATCTGCGGTCGCGACGATTCCGAGGGCCTCGCGGCGCGCCTCGACGAGCTGAGGGCTCGCAGCGGGCTTCCGGGGACCCTGCGTGAATGGAACGTCGATCGCGAACGTCTCCCAGAACTCGCAGAACAAGCGGTGACGCAGTGGACAGCGCAGTTCAACCCACGTAGCGTGGATGTCGCCGATTTTCTGAATTTGTATCAGACGGCGTTCTAAACCGGGGATCTAAGCGGGCGTGAACCGAATCGAGCCTGAGTACCGGGCTCTTCGTCCGGACCCCGCACGCAAGGAAACGAAGCGATGAAAAACGAAACGGATCGTCGTCGTCCATCGATCGTCGTAGTCCTGACCGGTGTGCTCGCTCTCGCCGTCGTCGCAGCTCTCTTTTTCGATCTCCTCCACTTCGCGCCCGATGGCGCGGAGGCCCGCGGCGCTTCGTTCCCCGAGTCTTCTGCAAATGACAATGGCCGCTGGACGATGTTCCGCGGCGGCCCGCAACTTCACGGCTACCGTGACACGCAGGTGAGCGACACGCCGAAGCTGGTCTGGACCTACGACACCGCATCGGAGGTCGAGTCTTCCGCCGCGATTCTCAATGGCGTCGCTTACGTCGGCACGCTCGATGGCGATCTCCTGGCGCTCGAGCTCAATGCGAAGTCGGACGAAGGAAAGCTCCTCTGGAAGTACAAGGCCGAGGCCGGCATTCGATCGTCACCCGGAATCCACAACGCCGTGCTCTACTTCGGCGACGACTTTGGCTTCCTCCACGCGGTCGACGTCAAGGACGGCAAGCCGAAGTGGAAAGTCGAGACCGAGGGCGGCGCTGAGATCATTTCGAGCCCGAACTTCTGGGGCGACCTGATGTTGATCGGCTCGTACGACGGCAACCTCTACGCGGTCGACCTCGAGACGGGCAAGGAGAAGTGGAAGGTGCTCACGGGGGCCGCGGTCCACGGATCCCCCTCGATCTCGAAGGGCAAGACCTTTGTCGCCGGTTGTGACGAGGTCTTGCGCGTCGTCGACATCGAGAGCGGCAAGGAGGTCAGCGCGATGCAGCTCGGCGCGAACACCGCTGCGTCGCCTGCCGTCGAGGGTGACATCCTCTACCTCGGAACGTTCGCCAATCAGGTCTCGGCGATCGACTGGAAGAAGTCGAACGTGCTCTGGACCTACGAGCATCCGAAGCGACACTTCCCTTTCTACGCTTCGCCGGCCCTGACGAAGGACACGGTCGTCCTCGGCGGACGCGACAAGATGATCCACGCGATCGATCGCAAGACGGGGAAGTCGAAGTGGACCTACTCGACACGGGCCCGGGTCGAAAGCTCTCCGGTGGTCGTCGGGAACCGCGTCATCGTCGGCTCGAACGACAAGCACATCTACCTGCTCGACCTCGAGGGCGGGAAGCTCGTCTGGAAGTTCCAGAGCGACGGCGGATTCCCTGCATCGCCGGCGATCGCGAACGATCGACTCGTGATCGGGTCGACGTCGGGGCTCGTCTACTGCTTCGACACCTCATCGAAGAAGAGCGCCACGAAGAAGAAGTCGGGCTCGAAGTAATAGAGTCGTGGGGGGTGGGGATATTTGGGCGGGGGCCGCGGGCATGTGCGGCGGGGATTTTCTACGCGCTCATACGCTCGCGGTGGCACTGCGTGAGATCGGCGAGGACATCGTCCTCGTGCCGACGTACACGCCGCTCCTGACGGATCAGGCGCAAGGCGGCGAGGTTCATCGACCTCACCTCTTCTTCAACGGCATTCGGACGTACCTCTCGCAGAAGATTCCGTACTTCCGCAAGAAGCGTCCACTCTTCGATCGCCTCTTCGAGTCGAAGGTGCTCGTCGGGCTCCTCTCGAGAATCCCTCCATCGACCGACGCGTCGAAGCTCGGCGACATGACCGTGTCGATGTTGCGTGGCGAGTCGGGAAACCAGTCGCGCGACCTCGAGAAGCTCTGTGCCTGGCTGCGTGAGGAGAAGCCCGAGATCGTTCATCTCTCGAACGCTCTCCTCCTCGGCATGGCGCGGAGTATCCGCGAGGCGACCGGAGCTCCGGTCGTCTGCACCTTGTCGTCCGAGGACGGATTCCTCGAAGGGCTGATCGAGCCGTTTCGGACCGAGGCCCTCGACCTCATTCGCGAGAGGGCTTCGGATATCGATCTCTTCGTCGCGGTGAGCGCGTACTACCGGGACTACGCGACGCGCCGACTCGGTGTTCCGGATTCGAAGACGAGAATCGTTCTCTCGGGTCTCGGTGGCGAGGGACAACCGCGCGCTCCGTTCCGGAGACGAGAAGAAGGGATGACCATCGGCTTCCTGGCGAGGCTCGGGCCCGAGAAGGGTTTTGACATCCTCTGTCGCGCTTTCTTGCTGCTCGCTCGTCGACCGGGCTTCGAGAAGGTCTCGCTGCGGGCTGCCGGTTACGTGCCGAAGGGCGGATGGCGTTGGCTGACGGATCTTCGCCGCGAGCTCGCTCGATTCGGGCTCGGTGACCGCGTCGAGATTATCGGCACCGTCCATCCCGACGAGAAGCGGTCCTTCCTCGAGAGCCTCGACGTCTTCGCCCTTCCGACACGTCACGTCGAGCCGAAGGGACTTTCGGTCTTCGAGGCTCTCTCCTACGGATTGCCGCTCGTCCTGCCCGACCACGGAACATTTCCCGAAATCGTCGAGCGATCGCAATCGGGCTTGCTCCACGTGCCCGCGGACGCCGAATCTCTCGCAGACACGCTGGCCGCGGTGATCGGCGATGACGAGCGCCGCCGCGCGCTCGGGGAGGCGAGCCGTCGTTCGGCCGAGGAGTACTTCACCTCCGAGCGTATGGCCCGGGAAACTCGGGACCTGTACTTCTCTCTCAGGACCTCCGAAAGCCCCGCTGCGGAGTAGACTCCGTCCTCGCCGGCCACTACAGTTAGGTACGTTGGGAAGGTCAACGAACGAGTTAGAAAGGTCGGGTGTTGTATGCTCCGTGCGAAGTGCTGCTTTCGCGGCCCTTTCGCGTCATTCCGTGTGGCTCTTCTGTTGGCGTCGTCTTTCGCGTTCGCTCAGGACGACGCGGCCTACACGACGCGATTCGACTTCCCAGGCGAGAATCCACGGGTCGAGCTTCCCTCGACCGAGATCGAGTTCGATGTCTTCAGCACGATCGAGCTCCGAGAGCTCGCCCTCGTGGAAGAGTCGACGTTCGGTTGGTCGGTCAGCATCAAGATCGCGGGGTGCGAGATCACGGCGGCGACGCTCGACGAGACGGCCGGTGCCTTGGCGACGGATGACCCACCGGGTTACCGCACGGACGGTTTCAACCTCACGCAGATCGTCGCCCCCGATTTCATCGACGCGGTTAACGGCGCGACGGAGCCGCAAGGCCCGGGCGTCGTCTCGGCGGTTGTTCTCGGGTTCCAGGTACTCTCTGCACTTCCCGTCCATGGTGGTCCGTACCGCACACTCAAGATGTCGTTCCGGGCGTCGACTCCAGCCGTCGAGCTCGAGTGCACGACGTGCGAGCTCAAGTTCGAAGATGGTCTGCGTGGCGCGGGCCAACCCGTCGCGAACCGCGTCTCGTGGGGTCTCTTCTCTCGGGTTCCGATCTTGGTGCCACTCGAAATCGATCTCTGCGCCAGCGAGATCCCCCCCCCTGACGAAGACGAGGACGGCGTTCCGGACGAAACCGACAACTGTGTCTTTGTCGTCAACCCTGGCCAGGAGGATCGTGACGAGGACGGCCTCGGCGACCTCTGTGACAACTGTCCTGACGTCTCCAACCCGAACCAGGAGAACTCGGACCTCGACAGCCTCGGTGACGCGTGCGACAACTGCCCGACGACCAACAACACCGTTCAGAGCGACTCGGACGGAGACGGTCTCGGTGACGTCTGCGACAACTGCTCGGATGCGGACAACGTTTCGCAGGATGACGGCGACGGGGACGGGATCGGCGACGCGTGCGACAACTGCGTGGAGGACGCCAACGTCGATCAGGCGGACGAAGACGGAGATGGTCTCGGTGATGTCTGCGACAACTGCCCAGAGGTCGCGAACTCCTCAGTCCGATCTCGATGAGGACCGCCTCGGTGACCTCTGCGACAACTGCGTCACGGTCCCGAACCACGATCAGGCTGACGAAAACGACAACGGCGTCGGCGACGCGTGTGAGACCGAGGACGACTTCCGTCGGGGCGACGCCAACCAGAGCGGCGACGTCGACGTCTCGGACGGAATCAGGATCGTCAACTTCCTCTTCCTGGGCTCGGCCGTGATCCTCTGTTTCGACGCCGCGGATGCGAACGACGACCAACATGTGGACCTCTCCGACACGATCTACGTGCTCAACTGGCTCTTCAACGGTGGCCCACCACCACCGTTACCCGGTCCCGACGCCTGCGGCCCGGACGAGACCGACGACGATCTGCTCGAGTGCTCCTACGACGACAGCGCGTGCTGAACCGGACCTGAGAGCCCGCCCCCTCCGTCGTGAGGGATCTGGTGTCGGTGCTCGCTCTTCGGTACTCAATAGCCGATGGAAC
>CAYZGY010000038.1:0-266 GCA_964478085.1 uncultured Planctomycetia bacterium | reverse complement strand
GGCTTTGCTTTATTATCTCGCGTTTGCACCCCTTTTTTGAGCCCCGACGTCAGCGCCGTGTCTCGTTCGCCGAGACGGACATGGCCGGAATCATCCATTTCGGCTCGTACTTCCTCTACATGGAGGAGACCGAGCACGAGTTCCTCCGCGGCATCGGTCTGAGCGTTCACCTGCCCATCACGGAAGGTCCGAACGCCGGGGGCCGTATCGGCTTCCCGCGAATCGCGACGCGCTGCGAGTTTCGTCGTCCCCTGCGATTCGAGGAC
>CAYZGY010000037.1:18361-20608 GCA_964478085.1 uncultured Planctomycetia bacterium | reverse complement strand
CGTCTGATTCTCGCTGGAGACGCTCGCGATTCCCGTGAGCTTTCCGACGCAGATGATCTGGACGATGTCCGTGAGCGCGAATCCTTCGAGCGTACCGTCGAACGGCATGGTGCCTCCGTGGCGAGATATCGGTTTCCGGTCCTGTCCTCGTTATCCATCGTGTCGATGCACGTGCGCGGAAACTGTAGCCTCAAGCCTGTGCAGGCGTTCCGGGTACGTCCCGTAGGAAGGCACTACTGCCGGATAAGGCGCCGCAAGTCCTCTTGGGCGCGCAGGACTCCCTCGGCATCGCCGAGAGCCTGGAGGAGCGTCGCCCGATATTGGATGAGATCGGGGGACGGGGGGGAGAGCTCCTCGGCCTTTCGGATGTCGTCGAGCGCTTCGCGGTACCGCTCGGCCGTCTGAAGGATCGTCGCGCGTGTGAAGAAAAAGTGCGCGTTACGGGGCTCGACGCCGATCGCCATGCGCAGAGCTTCTAGCGCACCGTCGGTGTCGGTTTTCTGACTCCGGGCGAGGGCGAGGTTGTACCACGCGCGCGCGTATTGGTCGTCGAGCTCGACAGCCTTCTCGAAGGAACGCAGCGCTTCGTCATGGCGTTCCGCGTCGGCGAGGGCGAGTCCCAGTCGATAGGCCCAGAATGGCTGCTCAGGCTCGAGCTTGCGCGCCTCTTCGAGAGTCGCGACGGCTTCCGCTTTGCGTCCAGCGACGTTCTGGATCGTCGCGAGGTTGTCGTAGAGCGGAGCGGAGAAGCGATCCCAGGACACCGCCTTCGTGATCCAGGCTTCGGCCTTCTCGAGGTTTTTCGGATCTTGCTCACGCCGATCGAAGTGGAAGACGCTCTGTTGGAGCGCTCCCGTCGGTTGGTCCGAGTTGACGTCCAGATAGCGCCGCAAGTCGCGCGCGGCTCGAGTCGAGAGGTCGAGCTCGCGGCGGAGCGCCCAGGCGGCTTCGACGCGCGTCAAGCGAACGGGATCGTCGAGGAGGGGCAAGAGGGCGGCACGCGCGCGCTGGACGATCGCCGGGGGGGCCGCCTCGGGGAGGATGAGCGGCTCGACGACGCGTGCGCACGTAGCTCGAACGAGTGGATCGGCGTCGCTCAGTCCGGCGAGGACGGCTTCTCGGACATCTTCGCGTACCGCCACCCACGGGCCGAGAAACCCGGCTGCGATGCTGCGCCAGAGTGGTGATTGGTCCTCGTGCGCATCGGGCTTCAGGAGACCGAGCAGGCCGTCGACCGCGAGCGGATCTCCGCGACGTGCGCGCGCGATGGTGCGCGCACGTTTTCGCGTGTGGCGGTCCCTGCGCTCGCCGTACCACTCGTCGACATAGCGGATCGCCCACTCGGTGCTCTTGTCTTCGTGACAACGATCGCACGCGTTCGGGATGCCGAATTCTTGGGTCAGGAGCGGATCGGGAATGGTGAATCCGTGGTCGTGCCGCGGATCGCGTTGCATGTAGGTCGTCAGCGGCATGTGACAACCCGTGCACTGCGAGCCGGCGTTCGAGAGATCGTGGTGAGAGTGCTTCGCCGGATCGATCTTGCCCTGGTGGCATCCGAGGCAGAGCTCGTTGCCCGGAGCGCGGATCTTGCTCGTGTGCGGTTCGTGACAGTGAACGCAGCGTACACCCATGCGATACATGCGACTCGATAGGAACGAGACGTACTCGTAGTCCTCCTCGCGAACCTGTCCGTCGGGATAGTAGATTTCAGTCGTGTCGGGGACGATCGGGCGGAAGTGATCGAGAAAACGCTCGCCCGGGACGAAGCGAGCGGTCAGCTCCGAGCGACGCGCGTGGCAAGCTCCACAGCTGTCCACGACCACGTCGAGACGACCACGGGGCAACTCGTCCTTCGGGCCGGGATTCTTCTCGAGAGCGTTCTTCTCCAGTGCATCGAGGAAGGCCTTGGGCGGCCAGCTGATCTTCGCGTCGCCTCGTGCGTCGATCTCGCTCGCCTTGCCGGCCGCATGCATCTCCTCGACGTGCTTGCCGTACGGGCCGTGGCAACTCTCGCAGCCGACGCTCAGCTCGACGAACTTCGATTCGTAGGAGTCCGTCTCGATGTCGTAGTTCTTTTGGAAGTCGGTGGTGTGGCAGCTCGCGCACATCGAGTTCCACGTCATGCCGCGATTCGACCAGTGGCCCCACTCTTCCGGCCGTCGATTCTCTTCGCCGAATACGTCGAACCACACGTGCATGTTAGGGTCGTACGCCAGGGCCGTCGCTTGCACGCCACCGCCGGGTCCA
>CAYZGY010000037.1:7804-18351 GCA_964478085.1 uncultured Planctomycetia bacterium | reverse complement strand
ATTCGGCCCACCCAGGCGGGGTGTTGGGGGGGGTCCCGGCGGGGGGGCGGTTGCCGGCGCCGGCGGGGTCCTTCGACGAGGGGCTGCCAGAGCGGGTCGAGTCCGATGATTCGCTGCGCCACGAAGGGACGCACCTCGTTTCCGGGGCCTTCGGTCACGAGCTCTGCGACGCCGTCGGCGGTTCTCGCGACCGACTTCTGATTCGCGTGACTGATCTGGCGCGCAGGCTCGAACGCCGAAGCGTGCTCGTCGGCCGAGTAGGGGACTTCGGCGAGGCCGTGGTGCGACTCCTTCCACTGATCGTGGATCGTGCGGTGACAGGGGCGGCAGCTCGCGGAGCCGACGTAGCCGAGCTCGTCCGAGGTGGCCACGTGCGTCGCGATGCGTTGTTCGCGTGCTCGCCGTTTTTGGGGCGAACCTTCCTTGCCCGATGACAGGCCGCCCGATGAGAGGCCACCCGAGGACCGATCGCCCTCGGACCCCGTCCCGTTCGGGCTCGTGCCGCCTCGAGTCGCGAGCCAGAGGCCGAGCGCCGCGACGAGGAAGACGATGGGCAGGGAGCGCAGGAGGTGCTTCGTTTCTAAGGGCATGGCGCGGACATTATATCGACTCGCCGAACCACGCCCATCTCCCGTCCGAGAATCTCGGCGGATCCGAGCTCGCGGGATGAGGGCTTGCTTCTCCGCTCTTTCGATTAGTCGAGCCGTGCGTGTTCGTGGGTTTTTCCGCAATCCTTGAAGCCGGGGGGATTGCCCGACCGATCCATGGTCTCAACGGGGGAGGTACGTGCTCTCCGAGCATCGTTTTCTCGATCGAGAAGTCTCTCGAAAGGACCAGCATGTCGCGTTGTCGTTGGCTCGTCGTCGGAGCAGAGTCTCCGCAGATCGAGGTGTCTTGCTCTTGGATCACGAGCCGTGCAGGTGACATCCGTGCGAAGGGTCTGCACGGAGAAGAGATCGAGATCTGTCGTGTCGGCAGCTTGGTCGACGGCCTCGAAGAGCTCGAGCGCGAGAACGCCGAGATCGTCTTCGTCTGTCTCGAGTCGCTCGATCGTCGAGGTCTCGGAACGCTCCAACATCTCGCGACACGGACTCCATCGGTCGCCACGATCGCTCTCGCCGAGTTCGGGCTCGAGCCCTCTCTCATCGCGGAGTTGCGCGAGGAGGCGTTCGCCGCCGGCGCCCAAGAGGTCATCGCTCGAGAGGAGACGAGCGCGGAAGAGCTCGTGCAGAAGGTCGTCGGAGCGCTCGCTCGCGAGCATTTTCGAGACTCGATCGTCGAGGCCAAGAACGTGGCTGAGCGTGCGACGCGCGAGAAGTCCGCATTCCTCGCGAGCATGAGTCACGAGATTCGCACGCCGATGACCGCGATCCTCGGCTTCTCCGAAGAGCTCCTCGCCGAGAGAGTCTCGGAAGAGGAGCGTCTCGAGCTCGCCTCCACCATCCGTTCGAGTGGCCAGCACCTCCTCCACATCGTCAACGACATCCTCGACTTCTCGAAGATCGAGTCGGGGAAGATCGAGGTCGAGAGAATCTCGTTCTCGCCCCACGAGCTCGTTCGCTCGACGTGCGACCTTGTCGAGGCTCAGGCGAAGGAGAAGGGTATCGATTTCGACTGTGTCTTCGGCAACGCCCTCCCTCGACCCATCGCGAGCGCTCCGACACGACTCAAGCAGATCCTGCTCAATCTTCTTTCGAACGCGATCAAGTTTACGGATGAGGGCAGCGTCCTGGTCATGGTCGTCTTTGTCGAGGACGGAGAGCCGTCGATCGAGATCAGCGTGTTCGACTCGGGAATCGGTGTCGCGGCGGAGCGACTCGAGAAGATCTTCGAGCCCTTCGAGCAGGAGGATTCGACGACGACGCGACGCTACGGAGGAACCGGGCTCGGACTGGCGATCTCGAAGAGACTCGCTCGGCTGCTCGGAGGTGATCTCGTCGCGTGGAGCGAGGAGGGCGGCGGGACTGCGTTTCGCGTCAGCGTGCCCGTCGGTTCGGGCGTGAGCGGTCCCCTCGTCGGCGACGAGAGAATGCCCGCTCGCGAACGAGCCGCGGTCGACTTCAGATCGGGCGAATCGATCCCGTCGCGAGTCTTGGTCGTCGACGACACGCCGATGAACCGAAAGCTCGTACGGCGCATGCTCGAGCGCGTCGGAAGTCATGTTACGACCTGCGACAACGGACAAAAGGCGATCGATGCCGTTCGTCGCGCTTCCGAGGAGAATCAGACCTTCGACCTGATCCTGATGGACATGCAGATGCCCGTCCTCGACGGATTCGAAGCGACGCGCAGACTCCGTCGTCTCGGGTGTGATATTCCGATTGTCGCGTTGACAGCGAGCTGCCTGCCCGAGGATCAACGGCACTGCTACGAAGCCGGTTGTACCGACTTTCTCTCGAAGCCGATCGATCGATCGACACTCTTGCGCAAGGTCGCGGAGTTCTGCGCGCAGAGTTGAGCGATTTCCTGCGCCTCGATTGGTCACGCTCGTCCTACAATGCGGCGAGTGAGAGAATCATGGACGCAGAGCTCGATCGACGATGGAGGACAGGGGGGAGTCCGTTCGACGGACTGACGTACGCCGCACGGGCGTCACTTCCGATCACGCGAGTACGCGTCGCTCTCGAGATTCTCGTCTATGCTCTCGAGCACTCGTCGAACGAAGCCGCTCCGGAGCCACCGAGTGTCGTGAGCCTTCGCGATTGGCACTTCGCCGGTGGTGCGATCACCACGGCAAAGCCGTGCTCGTGGAGCGAGGTGCGCTACTGGTTACGATCGGACAACGGGCTCTTTCAGGCGCGTACCGGTGAAGAAGATGTCTTCATCAGCGTCTATTCGAGAGACTTCCCCTTTCTCCTTCGATTCTACGTCGATCCCGAGGTCTCGGCGCCTGGCGAGCCGCTCGAAGGACGCTTCGACGTGACCGCGCGGGAGGGACTCGCCCGCTCCCTGGCCTCGGTTCTTCGGCAGGGGGGCGTCACCGAGTTCGTCGAGGTTCCCGCGAGCGAGTTTTTCGCTCTACCCGAGGGCGCGTCTGAGAGATAATCCTTGGCGCGGTCCGCGAGGTTCGGCGGACTGTTTCTTGAAGTCTACGTGGAGCATGTGATGCAGCGATCTGTCTCGATTTCCTCGTTTCTCGTCGCGAGTTTTCTCGCGGTCATCGTCGTTCTTTCGACGTCGTCCGCCTCGGCCGAGCACAACAAGGCACCGAAGGGTTTCCGGTCGCTGTTCAACGGCGAGGACCTCAGCGGTTGGCACGCGTTTATCTTCGGCGGGAACCCGTACAAGGTCGCCGCGGCGAGTCCGGCGGAGCGAAAGGCCGCTCGTGCGAAGGCGAACGAGCAGCTCGCGAAGTTCTGGACGGTCGAGAACGGCGAGATCGTCAACAAGACGGGGAAAGGGCCGTACCTCGAGACCGTCGAGAACTTCGGCGACTTCGAGCTCCTGATGGACTGGAAGATCGAGTCGAAGGCCGACAGCGGCATCTACGTGCGCGGTGTGCCGCAGATCCAGATTTGGGACCCCGTCGACGGGATCAAGCAGGCGAGGGTCGGTTCGGGCGGTCTCTACAACAACAAGGCCGGGCCGAGCAAGCCACTCGTCAAGGCCGACAAGCCCGCCGGTGAGTGGAATCACTTCCGCATCGTCATGGTCGACGATGTCATCTCGGTCTGGCTCAACGGCCAGCTCGTCGTTGACGACGCCAAGCAGGACAACTACTGGAATCGCAAGGCGCCGATGTTCTCGAGCGGTCCGCTGCAGATCCAGACGCACGGTGGCGCTCTCTACTTCCGCAACATTTTCATCAAGGAGGTCCGCCGTCGTCCGCCCGAGGCCGGTGTGCTCGATAAGCACGGCAAGCCGGTCGGTTCCGGATGGAAGAAGCTCTGGGACGGCGACAAGCTCGAAGGCATCCAGCACGAGCCGGCGCATTGGTCGGTGAAGGGCGGAGTGCTGACGGGCAAGGTCAGCGGCTCGCCGAAGCATCACTACGCGTACACCGACGCCGAGTTCGGCGACTTCGAGCTTCACGCGAAGGTCAAGCTCAACGGAAAAAACGCGAACTCGGGCGTGTGCATCCGCACGAAGCCGACGAGCTTCGATGACGTCCCCGGCTATCAGGTCGACATGGGCGACGGCTTCTGGGGCTGTCTCTGGGATGAGCGCCGCGACGGAATGGTCGCCGCGTATCCGAAGGAGAAGGCCGCGAAGCTCGTCAAGGCGGGTGACTGGAACCACTACTACGTGATCGCGCGTGGACATCACATCCGCGCGTGGCTCAACGGCATCCTGACGATCGACGTGCTCAACCCTCGGGGCATTCCGAAGGGCTCGATCGCCTTCCAGCTCTGCCACGGCAAGAACCGCGAGATGGTCGCCGAATTCAAGGACGTCTACGTCCGCCCGATCGGAAAGACGTTCCACCTCGAGTACGCGGGCGGCGAGAACGACGAGGGCTTCACGAAGCTCTTCAACGGCAAGAACCTCGACGGTTGGACCTCGAAGAACCTCGCGGGCTACAAGGTCGCGAGCAACAAGATCCTCTGCCAGCGCCGGGGCGGCGGAAACCTCTACACGGCGAAGGAGTACGCGAACTTCGTCTACCGTTTCGAGTTCAAGCTGCCGCCAGGAGCGAACAACGGGCTCGGGATCCGCACGCCGACATCCGGCGACGCGGCCTACGTGGGCTTCGAGCTGCAGATCCTCGAGAACTCGCATCCGAGCTACCTCAATCTGCAGCCGTACCAGTACCACGGATCGCTCTACAATCTCATTCCCGCGCAGCGTGGCTTCCAGAGGCCGCCCGGATACTGGAACTACCAGGAGGTCACGGTCAACGGGAAGAACGTCAAGGTCGTGCTCAACGGCGTCACGATTCTCGATGACACGTGGGACAAGGACTGGCCGGAGGCGAAGCGTAAGCGCCACAAGGGGCTCCAGAAGGATAAGGGCCACATCGCCTTCTGCGGGCATGGTGCGACGATCGAGTTCCGCAATATCCGCATCAAGGAGCTCCCGTAGCCTCTGGGGCGTCCACGAACACGCTCCTGATTGAATAAACGGAGGCTGCGAGCCGTACTACGCACCGCCTCCGGTCTGGTACGACGACGATTACTGCGACTGATTCGGAGACACGCTCGATTCGCGATCGAGAGCGCCGCTCTCCCGCGGCGTTTTGTCTCGCCTCGCCGAATGCGCTTGCGAGCGCGGCCGGGCGCGTCAGGACAGACGCGAACGGACATTTCGGTGACTTTGAGGCTCATCTCGCGAAAGGAGGCCAAGATGCCTTGTCTGAGCGCTCTCACCGTCACTCGTATCTCGCCAGTCTTTCCACTGTCCCTCCTCTTGTCTTTCACCGCCATTTTCTGGCGGCTCTCCTGGCGCCGACGCACAGCGCGAAGTACATCAAGTCGCAGGATCGCGCCTTCGCGGACATCCTCGCGTACGTCAATACGGTCGAGGCGCCGAAGTATCCCTTCGCCATTGATCATGATCTCGCCGCGAAGGGAAAGCCTGTCTTCGAGAAGAGCTGCTCTCGCTGCCACGGTCGCTACTCACCCGACGGAGGCTTCGTCGGCGAGTACCCGAACAAGCGCATCGGGCTCGACGTCATCGGCACGGATCCGATGATCATCGAAGGCATGAACGAGAAGGCGGGACGGCAGTATCTCGACTCGTGGTTCGCCTCGCAGAAGCCGAATCGTCCGTACATTCCCAAGGACGAGCTCGGCTATCAAGCACCGCCGCTCATCGGCGTCTGGGCGACGGCGCCGTACCTCCACAAGGGGTCGGTTCCTACGATTGACGCTCTGCTCGACTCGAAGTCTCGACCGGCCATCTGGACGCGAACCTTCGAGGCTTCAGAAGACGAGTAGGACTCGAAGCGCGTCGGGTGGAAGTATCGCGAGCTCGAGAAGGATCCGCCGACAAGCGCCTCCGGATACGAGAAGCGCAAGGTCCTACGACACGTCGAGGACGGGGCGCAGCAATGCCGGGCACACCTTCGGCGACAAGCTTTCGGACGTCGAGAGGCGAGCCGTGCTCGAGTATCTCGAGACGCTCTGAGTCTTGACGGACGCCGGCGGCGTCTACTTCCGATCGTAGAGGTAGACGCCGTCGGCGTGCACGCTTCCCTCGCCCTCGTCGACCGCGTACTTGCGCGGGCCGTAGATCGAGCCGGCGGCGTGCTGACCGTCCTTGCGGAGCGCGTAGAGCATGACGTCGAAGTCGGGCCGACCGTCTTTCTTGCGCAGGCGCGGGTCCACCGTCTGCTTCACGATGCGCTTGAGCACATCGAGGACCGCGTCTTTCGGACTCATACCGTGACGCATGTTCTCGACGACGATGCGTGAGCCGGACGAGATGATCACGGCCTCACCGCGGCCGGTCGCGCCCGCCGCGCCGACGTCGTTGTCGACGTAGAGTCCGGCGCCGATGATCGGCGAGTCGCCGATGCGTCCAGGAATCTTGAACGCGAGTCCGCTCGTCGTCGTCACACCAGACACGTCGCCCTTCGGATTGACGCCGAGGCATGTGATCGTTCCCGTGGGGCGGGCTTCGTGTCCGGTCTCGGCCTCGTCGGGCGTCAGCCAGTCATCCCGATCCGAGAGGCTCTCCTTCCATCGCAACCAGCGTTTGCGCGCTGCGTCGGTCAGGAGGTTCTCGGGTCGGAATCCATGAGCGATCGCGAAGCGACGCGCGCCTTCGCCGACGATCATGACGTGATCGGTCCGCTTGAGGACGAGTTGCGCGACGCGCGAAGGGAACTTGATGTCACGAATCGAAGCGACCGACCCTGCGTTGTAGCTCGGGCCGTGCATGACGCACGAGTCGAGCTCGACGACGCCGTCCTCGTTCGGAAGGCCACCGTAGCCGACCGACATATCGTTCGGATCGGCCTCGACGATGTTGACTCCCGAGATGGCGGCTTCGAGCGTGTCCTCTCCTTTCCCCATGAGCTCGACGGCGCGTGCGGTCGTACGCAGGCCGTTGCCACTCGAGATCGAGACCGGCTTCTTCGGCGGGTCGGCCTGGACCGGGCCTGGCTCCGCGTGCGCGTTCGGCGCGTCGATCGAAAATGGGGCCAGTGCACCGGCAGCTGCACCGCCGGCGAGAAAGGAACGACGCGAAACGTGACGACTCATGCGAAAGGCTCCGTGATCAGACAGACGGGGCGCGGCGCTCGTGACAAGCTCTGCTGGTTGGGGTGAATCGATCGCGGTTCCTCCGCGATCGAGAGGGGGCTTCCCGAAAGCCCCCTGGGTTTAACGGTGCTTCCTGAGCAGCGTCCGCGGATCAGGAAGCGGGATACTGTGGACGACCTTCCCGGCGCCGATCGACTCGGAGATCTTCTCGATCGAGTACTGGGGCTTGTCCGGATCGCCAGCGAGGATCTCCTTGCGCTGCCCGACGATGAGGACGACGAGCTGCTTCGGATCGAGATGCTTGCGAGCGACGCGTTGGACATCGGCGGTCGTCACGGCTCTCACCTTATCGCGGAAGGTGTGCCAGAACGAGTCGTCGCGTCCCGAAAACTCGTCCGACGCGAAGGTGTCAGCGATTTGATCGGGTCGCGCGAAGAAGCGGGGGAAGACGTTGACGCTGTAGCTGATCGCTCCGGCCAGCTCCGCGGCGCTGACCTCCTCGTTACGGATGCGATCGATCTCCTCGATGACGATGTCGAGCGCGTGCGCGACGGACGGGCTCTTCGACTGGAAGTACGAGAGAAACGCGCCGTCCTGCGGGTGCCACGTGCCGAAGCTCAAGCTCGAGCGGGCCGTGTACGCGAGACCCTCGTCCGAGCGTACGCGCGACATGATGCGCGACGTGAAGCCGCCACCGCCGAGGACGTGGTTCATGATGCGCAGCGGGTGGTAGTCGGGGTGTGAGCGATGGACGCCGACGTGGCCGAGTCTCACGCGGCCTTGGTTGACGTCCGGCTTGTCGACGATGTAGACGCCGGGTTCCGCAGGCGCTCCCGGAGCCGGAGGACGCGGGGCACCCTCGGGCAAGGAGGTCCAGCCCTCGAGGTGCTTCGAGAGCTTCGCGAGGATCTCGTTCGTGTCGACGTCTCCGGAAACCGCGAAGATGAAGTTGCGCGGATGGAAGTACGCACCGTGAAAGGCGGCGAGGTCGTTCTTCGTGATGGATTCGATCGACGTCGTCGTTACGAGGTCGTTCGAGTAGTGGGTGTCTCCTCGCAACAGGCGCTCCCACTCTCGAGACTCGATCGAGGCGGTCGAGTCGTTGCGTCGCGCCAGATTTTGTAGCACGCGGCGCCTCGTCACGTCGAAGCGCGCGCTGTCGAAGCGTGGGCGACGAAGCATGTCGAAGAAGAGCTCGAGCACGCGATCGACGTCCTTCGTCAGGCAATTGAGCGAAGCGGAGCCGCGCTCGTCGCCGATCGACGAGCTGACTTGCGCGGCGAGGAAGTCGATCTCCTCGTCGAACTCGTTCGGGGATAGCTTCGAGGTTCCGCCGCTGCGGAGAAGCTCGCCGACGATTTCAGCGAGGCCTTCTTTGCCCTTCGGGTCGAGGTACGAGCCCGTTCGGACGAGAACGGAGATGTCGACGAGCGGGAGCGAGCGATCCTCGACGACGTACGCGACGACGCCACCAGCGATCTCGTGGCGATGGTCCGCGCGCTTCGGCGCGGTGAACTGGACCTCGTCGAACTTCAGCTTCGAAGGGTGCGCGACGATATCGTCTGCGCAGAGACGCGGTCCCGCGATCGAGAAGAGGGAGAGAGCGGCGATCCAGATGGCGACGACGGAGCTGGTTTTCGACATGCTATTTCTCCTCCGTCTTCTCGGCAGGCTTCTCTTTGGTGTAGAAGATCTGCGTCGCGCTGTTCTCGGGACGGAAGTACTTCTTCGCAACGGCCTGGATCTGCTCTCCGGTGATGGACTGGAGGATCTTCGGGTCGCTGTTGATCGTGCGCCAACCTCGTCCGGCGTCACGCATGAGAAGCTCGAGGAGGAGTGAGAAGTTCGAGCGGAGCTTGCGGAACTCGCTCGCCGCTCGCTTGTTCTTGACCTTCTGGAGCTCTCGATCGGTGACGCCATCCTTCGCCACTGTCGCGAGCACGTCGAGCAGCGCCGCTTCGACATCCTCGGGAGTCTTGCCGGGTGCGGCGTATCCCGACAGCGAGAAGAATCCCTCGTACTTGCGGCCGGCGACTCCAGCGCGTGCCACCGTCGCGACGCGCTTTTCGAGGACGAGCGATTTGTAGAGTCGTCCCGTTCGTCCGTTGAGAACGTCTGCGAGGAGGAGGAGCGGCGGCTCATCGCGATGTCCGTCGGCGGCCGTGTGCCAGCGGATGCGGGCCTGCGGAGTCGTGTCGGCGTCGGCCGTGACGCGCTTCGGCGCGATCTGCGGAACCTCGATCGTTCGGACCGTCTCGGGCTCCTTCTCGCCGCGCTTCAGGCGGCCGAAGTACTTCTTCGCGAGAGCCTTCGCGTTCGCGGGCTCGAAGTCACCGACGAGACACGCGGTGAGGTTGTTCGGCGCGTAGTAGACGCCGTAAAACGACATCGCCTCCGCGCGCGTGATTCCTTCGACGTCGCTCGGCCAGCCGATGACCGGCCAACTGTAGGGCGAGGCGCCCCAGAAGACGGACTCGAACTGCTCGTCGAACTTTCCTGTCGGTGTGCTCTCGACGCGCAGCCGGCGTTCTTCTCGCACGACGTCGCGCTCCGAGTAGAACTCGCGGAAGACGGGATTGAGCAGCCGGTCGGACTCCATCCAGAACCAGAGCTCGAGCTTGTTCGCGGGAACGTTGATGAAGTAGATCGTCAGATCGTGCGTCGTGCCGGCGTTCATTCCGCTCGCGCCCGCGGCGGAGTAGATGCGGTCGAACTCGTCCTTGACGATCGTCTTCTTCTGCTCGGCGAGGAGACGCTCGAACTCCTTGCGCAGCTCCCGATGCTTCTTCGAGCGCGCGGAAGGGTCGCGAGGATTCGCGATCTCGCCGACGCGCCACTTGGCGACGAGGGCCTCTTCCTCCTTCTGGAGCTCGCCTTTGACGCGATCGAGCTCGACGATCGTCGCGAGGTCCTTCTTGATGTCGGACGTGCCGATCGTGTGCGTCCCCTTGAACATCATGTGCTCGAAGAGGTGCGCGATTCCCGTGATGCCGGGGCGCTCGTTCACCGAGCCGACGCGTGCAACCCAACCCGCCGCGATATTCGGATCGCCGGGCCGTGGAACGAGGAGGATGCGAAGCCCGTTCTCGAGGACTACCTCCTCGACGGGGACGTTTTGTGCATGGGACGTCGAAGATGCGAACGACACCACACACGCCGACACGACGAACCAGAGAGTTCGCATGAGCGTGGATTCCCTCAGTCTAAAGAATCGCCAAGCAAGGACGCCGGAGCAGCACGACGACGTACCGGGAGCGTCTACGCGGGATTGTACGCGTGAGGATGCGGTCGCGAAAGCGCGAAAAGCGCCCGTGGCCGACACACCTCAACCGACTGCTGGTTGGGGTGAATCGAGGGGGGGTTGGACCCGCGGAACGGGGCCGACCCCAAAGGCCCGCGATT
>CAYZGY010000037.1:3655-7794 GCA_964478085.1 uncultured Planctomycetia bacterium | reverse complement strand
GTGGGTTGTGTTTACTCTCGGGTGCTCCGCTCGCTCGAGAGGGGCCTTCCCGAAAGGCCCCTGATTAGCGGCTGAGGAACTCGACGACGAGCTGGATTTCCACGGGGAGTCCAATGTCTTCCTTGTCGGGAAGACGGACTACCTTCGCCGTGAGCTCTTTGCCCTCGACCGCCAAAAATCCCGACTCGCCCGCGCGCGAGTTGCCCTCGACGCGACCGGCGTAGATCTTCTGGAGGTTCTCGCGGCCGCGGACCTTGATCTCGTCGCCGGCGCGAGCGATGTAGCTCGGGACGTCGGTGCGGCGACCGTTGACCTCGAAGTGGCCGTGGGCGACCGACTGGCGAGCCTGGGCGCGCGTCGCCGCGAAGCCGGCCTTCCAGACGAGGTTGTCGAGGCGACGCTCGCAGAGGAGGAGGAGGTTCTCACCCTTGTTTCCGCCCTGCTTCTTCGCGAGGCCGAAGAAGCGCTCGAGCTGCTTCTGGCTCAGGCCGTAGTAGTGGCGGATCTTCTGCTTCTCCATGAGAGCTCGGGCGTAGTCCGTCGGACGACGGCGTCGCGTGGGCTGCTTTCCGGGGGGCTGGGGGCGACGGTGCGTCGCGCGAACAGCACCAGCGGAGTCGTAGATATCAGCACCGAGGCGACGGTTGATACGAGCTTTGGGGCCTGTGTAGTGTCCCATGGAGTTCCGAAGAAGTCTGAAAAGGGGTTGGTGGCGAAAAAGGCACTAAAGGAGCCGATTTCGGCCCGGATTTCAAGGAGATTCTGCGCCGGAGGGCCCGATTCCACCTGCGATGGCGAGAATTTCGTCGAGATCGTCGATGACCCGTTCGGCGAGGGTCTCGAAGGCCGCGTTCCCGGGCCGTCGAACGAGAATCGCGAGCGCGCCCGCCGCCCGGGCGGCCTCGAGGTCGAACCGGTAGTCACCGACCCCGATCGTACGCTCGGGCGCGACCTCGAGCCGTTCACAGAGCGCGCGGACCGGCTCGGGATCGGGTTTCGTCAGGCCGTCCTCCCTCGTTCGGGTCGCCTCGACCTCGAACGGGAAACGCTCGAGGATGGCTTCGAGGCTGACGCGACTATTGCGGGTCAGGATCGCCGTGCGGATCCCCTCGCTCGAGAGCTCCTCGAGGACGCGGACCGCGCCGGGGAACTCGGTCGCCTCCTCGACGCCGCGTCGCTCGTGCTCTTCGAGGATCCGCTCGGTGATCGCTCGGTTCTGCGGGCTCAAGGAGGGCAGTGCCTCGAGGATCGGACCGTCGATCTTTCCCTCGGAGATCGACGCGTTGATCTCCTGGCGAATCGCCGCGAAGTCGAGGCGTGAGTCGACGAGGGTGCCGTCGAGATCGAAGATGACCGCGTCGTACGGTCGCGCGCTCAAGATGTCGCTCGCTTGAGCAGGCCGAGACCGTACTGGAGCAGATCGTCCTTGGCTTGCGCCCGCTCGAGCAGCTTCGTGTAGTCGCCGGCGTGATCGCAGAGCTGCAACAGCGGCGGGCTGATCGTCAGCTGTGTGTCGAGCAAGTACTCGAGGTGCGTGTCGATCGCGGCATCGTGTCGATCGACCCGATCGAGGAGGTAGACGAGCACTTCCGCGCAGAACGGGGTGTGGTCCTCCTCGAAGCCGGGAGGCAGATCCGACTCGGCGGCCTTCTCGGTTTTCTTCTTCTGTCGTTCCAGCTTGCTCGTGAAGTAACGAACGGCGCCGTCGACACCTTCGCCCGTGATCGCGCGCAGAAAGATCCGATAGTCGTTGTAGAAGTCGTCGAAAGGGGGGCGCTCGTGGACTTGGAAGTCGCGCGCGAGTCGACGGCCGTACTCGCACATCTGGATCGCCAGTCCGATGATCTCCGGGTCCGAGAGTCCGGCCGCGACGCGGACGCAGGACTGCAGGTGCGAGATGTCGACGTGGTAGCCCATGTTCTCGAAGAGCCAGTCGCGGCCTTCGATCAGGGTGACGACGTCGGCCTCTTCCGGGACATCCGACGGCGCGCCTTCTTCCTCGCCGGGCCGCGCGCCGAGCGAGTCGTCGCGCTCGATGTCCGCTCGCAATCCGTCCTGGAGCTCGCCGTAGAGCTGGCGGATCAGCATCGCCGCGCAGTCTTCCTTGACCTTGCCCGGAAACGGGAATTGATGCTCGATCGTCGTGATCGCCCGACAAGTGCCGTAGTTCGAAAGGATAAGATCGTAGCCGCGAACCGGGTGGGCGCCTTGGTTGAACGCGATGTCGACAACCGCGTCGAGGAGCTCGTAGCTGTCGAACCCGGCGTCCGGATCGAACTCCTCGTCATCGTCCTCCTCGTCCTGCGGTGGCGTCCACTCGTCGAGGGCCTTCGCGATCGGACCGTGCTCGTCGATCGCGCGATAGTAGGGCCACGCCGAGACGATGTCACCCTGTTCGAGGAAGAGGCCGCCGACGCGCTGACAGACCTCGACGTAGTAGTCTTCGACGTTTTGCTGGTGCTCCTCGGGAATGTCACGAATCGACTCGGTGCCCTCGAGCGGCAGGCCGAGCTCGTGACGTTTCTTGATGAGTAGCGCTTCGAAGAGCTGGGGCAGTTGACGTCCGTTCTCGAAGGTCTCGATCAGCTGGTCGATCGCTGCTTCGGCACCCTCGGAGTCGAGGCGTTCGGCAAGCGTGGTGAAGGCGGATTCGTTCACGGCGATTCGGGTAGGTTTTTCGTTCGAGGGTGAGGGAGGCCCGCCGAGGGGCCGATTCGCGGCCCACCCTAACCTCTCGCTCTCGTGGATTCCACTGCGCGACTCGTCCCCGAAACCTGGGGCTGTTTACGGTGGGGAGCCGGAAAGCCCTGCATCGACAGACCTTGGCACGGAACTCGAGATCGGCTATGTTAGGGCCTGGTGCCCCCGAAGATAGAACACATAGAAAGCTTGGCAGAATGAGCAAGGACTCTGTCTCCATCACCGACCATCGCACTGGGAAGACGTACGAGATCGACCTGGTCGACGGTGCCCTTCCCGCTATCGCGCTCCGTCAGATCAAGACGCCCGAAGACGACTTCGGTCTGATGACGTACGATCCGGCGTACTCGAACACCGCCGCGTGCCGGAGCCGTTTCACGTTTATCGATGGGGACATCGGAATCCTTCGCTACCGCGGCTACCCGATCGAGCAGCTCGCCGAGAAGACGAGCTTCCTCGACGTGGCGTACCTGCTGCTTTACGGAGAGCTGCCGTCGGCCGATCAGTCGGCCGAGTGGGCGAGCGCCATCGCTCCACACGGACAGGTCTCGGACAGCATCAAGGCGATCTTCGACGCATTCGCGCCCGGCGCCCACGCGATGGGCATGCTGATCGCGGCCCTCGCCGCACTCTCGACCGAGAACGACGACTCGAAGAACGTCGGAGACCCAGCCGTCCGCCACGACCAGATCAAGAAGATCCTCGGCAGCGTCGCGACGCTCGGTGCCTACGCGATGCGCAAGAGCAAGGGCAAGTCGACCTACCTCGACCCCGATCCGAGCTTGAGCTACTCGGGGAACTTCCTCCGCATGGCCTTCGGAGAGGATGACGGAAACTACGAGCCGAATCCTGTCCTCAAGCGCGCCATCGATGTCCTCCTGACGCTCCACGCCGACCACGAGCAGAACTGCTCGACGAGCGTCATGCGCGGCGTCGGAAGCTCGCACGCCGATCCCTACTCGAGTCTCGCAGCGGCTGCGGCAGCCCTTTACGGCCCGCTCCACGGCGGCGCGAACGAGGCGGTCTTGCGCATGCTGACCGAGATCGGCACCAAGGACGCGATCCCGGGCTTCATCGACCGCGTCAAGAATGGCGAGACGCGCCTGATGGGCTTCGGTCACCGCGTCTACAAGAACTACGATCCCCGCGCGAAGATCATCAAGTCGCTCGCCGACGAGGTCTTCCAGACGACCGGCAGCAACCCGCTGCTCGAGATCGCGCAGGAGCTCGAGGGCATCGCGCTCTCGGACTCGTACTTCGTCGATCGTCGTCTCTACCCGAACGTCGACTTCTACTCGGGCTTGATCTACCAGTCGATGGGCTTCCCGGTGGAGATGTTTCCGGTGCTGTTTGCCGTGGGGAGATCGTCGGGCTGGTTAGCGCAGTGGGATGAGCTATTGGCGGACCCCGACCAGCGAATCGCCCGACCGAGGCAGCTG
>CAYZGY010000037.1:3342-3645 GCA_964478085.1 uncultured Planctomycetia bacterium | reverse complement strand
GGCCTTTCGGGAAGGCCCCTCTCGAGCGCGCAAAGCCGCGCTCAATTCACTCCAACCAGCAAGGCGTCGGGGCGCGGATGGCGTGTGAGGAGAAGGGGGCCCCGGGTGAGCCCCCTCGGGGTGGTTTCGCGGCCGAGGCTCCAGAGCATTCGTCCGAGTCGATCGATCTTGGCGAGCGCGGCAGCGACGCCGTCGTCCTCACGCAGGTAGCCCCACCCCATCGCGATTCGACGGGCCGTCCTGAGTTCTTCGTTGCTTCCCGACGCGATGCGGTACAGCTGCTTGCGGTCGCGTCCAGCCCGC
>CAYZGY010000037.1:0-3332 GCA_964478085.1 uncultured Planctomycetia bacterium | reverse complement strand
GGCGCCAGTCGGCGTCGCTGACGTTGCGAGCAAGGTAGAGGTGCTTGCGGTCGCGTCCTGCCCGCGGATTCACTCTGAAAAAGTCCGCACGCAACTCCAGTAAGAAAAGGCTCCGTCTCCGTCTCCGTCTCCGAGCCCGGCTCCGTCTCCACCGCCGAGCCCATCCCCTCTCAACCTCGCCTCAACCCTGCCAACCTCTCCGCCACCGACGGGTGCGTCGCAAAGTACGGAAGCGCCTGCCACAACGGCTCACCACTCTCGGGATTCGGGGCCTGCAAGGCGGCCAAGAGCTCGGCGAGACCCTGCGACGAAAAGCCTGCCTTCTCGGCCATCTGCGCCCCTCTCTGATCCGCCTCGAGCTCCTGATCGGGGCTGTAGCCCTTCTGAAGCTGGGATTCGAGGGTCGAGACGATGTTCCGGAGGAGGAATCCTCCGAGGCGGAAGAACCTAAGTCCCGTGGCCAGGGCGGCTTTGGCGGTCAGTTGGCGGAGGCTGTGCCTTCGGTCGACGTGCTGGATTTCGTGGGCGATGATGCCGGCGAGCCTGGCGCCGTCGCCCGAGCAGAGGTGGACGAGGGCTCGCGAGATCAGGATCGTGCCGCCCGGGGCGGCGTAGGCGCGGGGCTCGGCGTCCTCGATGGCGATGAAGCGGTACTCGATCTGTCGGCGTTCCGCGTAGACGGCTAAGCGGGCACCGATCTCGGTCACCGAGGCCTGGAGGTCGGGGTCCTCGCAGGGCGGAGTCTCAACGAGGAGCTTTTGGAGGAGCAGGTCGCCCGCACGCATCTCGGCGTCCGCGAGCGCGCTGTTCGGCTCTTCGACCCCCGTGGCGAGCTCCTTGCCGACTCGTCCCGCATTGCCGACGCCGCGTCCGAAGCGCCGAAAGAGCTTCGGCACCTGGCGTGGAAAGAGGACGATGAACATCACCGCGAGGACGGCGAGCGTGACGAGGATCTTGTGAAGCATCGAGGCACCGAAGCGCAGGGTCGCTATCCGCGAATTGTAGCACTTTGGCGGAGGAGATCAGGAGCCGGAAGGGAGGACCGAGGCCGGATTCCGCAGAGCTCGGGGGGCCGCAGAGGGAAAGGCTCGAAGGGTTGTCAGCCTAACTACGGCGAACTCGTGGGTGGGAATCCAGCCTCGGGAATTTGGATTCGACTCTCCCGGTGCTTCCAAAGGGATAGCAGGTACAGTGTCAGGGAGGGTTCGATGAGGGTCGAAGGGAGCGTCGAGTCCGTCTGGTTCGTAGGTCTCCTCTGGTTGCAGGTCATCACTCAAGTCGGCTTCGCTTCACGTCTTTCGTCGTCCAGGAGGGGAGTGCCTCCTCGGTCTTCGGATTCGTGTCGAAGCCACTGGAAATCGTACAAGTCGATTTCCGGGGCCGCAATATAAAGGTCTTGCTAACAATCCTTTGCGGAAAAAGAGCGGGGAAACGGGCGGTGGAATTTTTTTTCGCGAGGACCTTCACAGAAGCGACATTTAGAATCGTTAACGTCGGGTGAAACCCGTAAGAAGCCTTCTACGCGTGGGTGCGCACGAAGCGCGTCAAAAGGAACTTGGGTGAACCTTCTTAGAGTCTCGCGATCGTCTTGGGTGGCGATCGATCGAGGCCAACCCTTCGCGGGGTCACGAATCAAGGAGGACGGTGTGACGGCGAGCGAGCGAACTCATTCGGAAGGCAGCGTCGCCACGGCTGCTTGCGATGTCTCGGAAGATTATGCCGGTCTGCTGATCGATCGCCTGGCGGCGACCATCATCGATGACTCGTTGCCGCTCAAGGAGGTCGAGCGCGACCTTCGCGGCTCGGTCGCGCAGGTCGCGATCAAGAAGCGTGGGCTCGACAAGCGCGAGACCGCGAATCGGTGCGGTGTCACCGAGAAGAGTATCGAGAACTATCTCAAGGAGTCGCGGAACAATCCGAAGTCGCCCGAACGCGAAGTCGCTCGCGCCCTTCAGGACGAGATGCTCAGCCTCGAGGAGATCTACAACTCGGTCTCGCCGATCCTCTCACCGACGCGCAACTTCACCCTCGACGACGCCAAGCGCGCCGTCGAGAAGCTGATCCGTACGGGCGAGGTTCAGGAGTATCCCGGACACAAGTATCGAGCCGTCGAACGCCCCGCGATCCGCCACCCGGCGACGGTCGAATCGCACCGCGACCTCGTCGATCAGAAAGCACGTGACCTCGACTACATCGTCCTGCGCCAGAAAGAGGCGACCGAAGACGATGTCCAGCGCCGCACGCAGCGTTACTCGCGCGTCGTCGGCGACTCGAACCTCGTACGCATCGACTTCACGGTCGACGTCGCCGAAGAGAACCTCGGCGAGTTTTACGAGAAGCTCTCGGGCGCGATCGCCAAGCTCACCATGAAGGAGGAGAAGAAGAAGGGCAAATCCCGTGTCCGCCTCCTCCTCGGCATGCGCTCGGTGACCTCGATGCTCGTCGTCGCGCTCGTGGCGTTCAGCCTGTGCGTCCTTGGAACGAAGTCTTCTGTGGTCGATTCGCTCGTCGGATCGATCGCGGACGGTCTTCTCCCTGTCGCGGAAGCCGCCGACGGAAACGGTGATGGCGAAAACGGTCGTAGCTGGGAGCTCGACAAGGATCCGAAGCCCCAGGACGAAGACGAGGACAATCCCGCAGCGGCGGACGAAGACGAGCCCGAGGTCGTCGGTGGAGGCGGAAGTCTCGACGACGAGGATGATCCCGGAGTCGGTGTCGCCGACGAAGACGAGGAAGACGAGTACCTGCCGCCACGCGCGGAGCCCGGTGACGTCAACATGGACGACGACGTCAACATCGGCGACGTGGTCAACCTCTTGATGTTCCTTCAGTTCGGCGGTCATTCGCCCGCCTGTCCGGGGGCTGCCGACATCGACGGTGACGGCTTCCTCGACATGCGAGATCCACTCGTCCTGCTCCAGGTTCTCTACCTCGGAGGAGCTGATCGACCGTGGCTCGGCGACGTCGACGCCGACAGGCGTAACTCGCCCGTCGAGCAGAGGGACGAGGACGCTCCGGACGGAGACGCGGGGGCGGACGCCGATGCGCCGAAGCTCCTGGAGGACGGTGCAAACGTCGAGCACGACGGTCGCGTCGAGTGCGGCGAGGAGATCGCGTTGTAGCTCGACCTGAATTCTGAACAATCGAAAACGGCTCGTCTTCATTGCCCTCTACCAGGAACTCGACCTTACCATTCCCCAAATCGAGCTCGAGCGCAGCGTCGATCCGGTTCCTCCGGGTCGATGCGGAGATCGAGTCACGCGGCGGGTCGCAGCGTCGTGACATCGTCTCGCCATCCGTCGACCCTCGGCACTGGATTCTCCCGCAGCCTC
>CAYZGY010000036.1:11015-20953 GCA_964478085.1 uncultured Planctomycetia bacterium | reverse complement strand
CTCATCAGGCTACGACGCCTCGCGTCGTAGCCTGATGAGAAGCTCGGGGGGGATCTTCGGTGAGGTTCGCAAGTCCAGAAAAAGGAAAACACCCTCATGGTCGCAGCTGGCGCCTTCTCCTCGATCTTCATGTTCATCTTCCTCGCGATCGCGCCTGAGAAGGAGCTCCCGCAAGATCTGCTCTCGCTTCTCGGTCCGAGCGACGGGCTCTCGATCCTCGGTGAAGAGACCTCCGAGGAGAACATCAAGCGCTTGATCCGCGTCGATGCGCCTGAGGCCCCGGCGACGGGTGGTGGGAAGCTGAGCAAGGAGCTCGAGAGCGCGATTCAGAACCTGGCGAGCTCGAGCGTCAAGATTCGTGAGAATGCTCGCAAGAAGCTCGTGGCAGGCGGTGCCGCCGTTGTCGCGCGCATGAAAGAGGTCGAGAAGAACGACGCACGACGCGCCGCCGAGGCGAAGAAGGTGCTCGAAACGATCTCCGACACCGCCGCATCGAAGGCGGCCGATCGCGGACTCGCCCAGTGCTTCGCGATTCGATACGCCGCCGAGAAGAAGATGGAGTCGCTCCTTCCCGACATTCGCGCCGCCGCGAAGTCGAAGGACTACTTTGTCCGACTCGCCGCCGAAGACGCGATCCTGCGCATCACGGGCCAACCGGCCTCACCGAACAAGACGGTCGCGCCCGAAGCCCCTATCAGCCTGCGCGCCGTTCGCGCGCTGCCGCTCAACGCCAAGATGCCCGGACCCGGCAAGGCAGGCACCTTCACGATCAGCGCGATGTTCGACTCGATCTTCCAGTCCTTCCCCGGGGGCGCACCGCCCGAGATGGAAGAGGAGAAGAAGAGGGCGATGGTGGCGTACCTCAACTTCGTCCGTAGTTACGGCAACATGCGACTCGATCGTCTCGTCGTCGCGAACGTCGGAATGGTCGGCCCGACGGGGGGTGGACTCGGCATCGTCCTCCACGGTACGTACCAAGGCTCGGTCCTACGCTCGACGCTGAAAAACGACGCTCAGTGGAAGACCACAGAGGTCTCGAAGACGACGGTCTACAACTCGCCGTTCCTGCGCGTCGTGATTCTCGACGATCGTTCCGTTCTGCTCCTGCCGGTCATGGCCTCGAACTTCTTCCCGCTCCAGAAGTACCTCGCCAACTTCGAGGCCGAGAAGGACGCCATCTCGGAGAACGCGAGGCTCAAGCAGTTCATCTCGACGCTCGAGAAACCGTTCCAGGTACGCGCGCTCGCGCTCACCGACGAGAACCTCATGAAGGAGGTCCTCACCGAGTTCGGCGCTGGCGAGCTCGGCGACGCGCTCAAGGGCATGAAGGAGGTCGAGTTCTCCCTCGCCAAGACTGAGAAGGGCCATCAGGCGCGCGTCGAAGGTCTCTTCGACAAGACCGACAACGCGAAGGTCATCTCCACGCTGATCTCGAACAGCGCGAAAGAAGCGCTGACCGAGATCGAAGGGCTCCTTCAGAACGTCCAGCACCCGGTGCTCAAGAGCATGGCGGACATGCTGAAGAGCGTGAAGACCTCGGCCGAGGCGAAACGCGGCATCTTGCGCGCGGACCTTCCCCAGTTCCGCATCATGGATTTTTACAGCGGAATCATGGGAGTCGGAGTCACGGGCGGCGGGTAGGGGGAACGCGCGATCAGACGTTCTGCGCGGCGCAATAGTCCGACAGCGCGTTATTCAGCGTGGTCACGAGATTCGGGAGCTTCTCGATGAGCGGTCGAGCGGTCTCGATGTCTCCAGCGACGCCGAGATCCTCGATCTGCTGTCCGACCTCCTGGAGTGCCGCCGCGCCGAAATTCGAGCCCGCGCCCTTGAGCGAGTGGGCCGCCGAGCGCACGCCGCTGGCGTCGCCCGCTGCTACCGCAGCCTGGATGGCTTCAAGAAGATTCGCGGAGTCTTTCTGGAACTGCGCGGCCACGTCGCCCAGAAACTCTACGTCGTCGTCGAAGCGTTCCATCGTCTCTTCGACGTTGAAGACATCACTCGGGTTCGGACGACTTTCCATTTCCCGCACCCTGTCCTTTTGCGCCTGTCAGGTTCTCGATTTCCGCGAATAGAAGTCGCGGGTTGATCGGCTTGGAGACGTACCCATCGACACCGGCCTGGAAGTACTTCTCTCGGTCGCTCCTCATCGCGTGAGCGGTCACCGCGATGATCGGGACGCGAGCAGCCGTGCCGCGTTCGGTTTCGCGAATCGCGAGCGTCGCTTGAACGCCGTCCATCACGGGCATCTGAATGTCCATGAGCACGAAGTCGAAGCGTTCCTTGTTTAATGCATCGAGAGCTTGCTTGCCGTTGTCGACGATGACGGAGTCGTACCCCTTCTTCTGGAGAAGCCGCTGAACGACCCGCTGATTGAGCTGGTTGTCTTCCGCAACGAGTGCCCGTGGCGCCATCCCCGAACGACCGCCAACGTCTGGGACTATCTGATCGTCAAAAGGCGTTTCGGCGGGAGGCGTCATCGGTAGCGATCACTCACAGGAGTACTCGTGTCTTTCCCCCTCATCCCCTGTCGACCGATGGGCAAACAAATCCTCAATCGTTCTTGATCGTCCGAGAAGGACTCCGCCGGGACTATCCGAGCGCTGCGCGTAACGCCGCGAGGTGCTTCGGAATCGCGACGAACGGGTCCTCTTTCGCTTCGTACTCGAGCGCGACGAATCCCCGATAACCCGCGTTCTCGAGAATCTTGACGATCCGCGCGTAGTCGGTCGGCTGGTGGGGCCCCTTCCCTTCACGCGTCTCGACCTTCACCTGCACCGACACCGCATACGGCGCGACCTTCTCGAGGCTCTCGTAGACCCGTGTGTGAAAGTTGCCCGTGTCGAGGTTGATTCCCAACCACGGAGAATCGACGCCTCGAACGAGGCCGAGAAGACCGTCTGCGAGCGCCGTGATGCCGCCGTGATTCTCGAGCGCGAGCAGGATGCCCTTCGAACCCGCGTACTCCGCACACTCCTTGAGCCCTTCGATGGCCCACTTGCGAGCTTGCTCCTCCGTCGTTCCCTTCTGCACGTTTCCGGCGAAGACTCGAATCGTCTGCGCGCCGAGGAGGGCGACATTATCGATCCAACGCTTCACGTGCGTGATCTGCTGCGAGCGCTTCGGTCCCGGCGGCAGACAGAAGTTGTTGCCGCACGGCGCACCGGAGACCGTCAGTCCGTTGACGTGTGCCCGACGCCGTAAGGCGCAGAGGTGCGCAGGGTCCTTGCTGCGAAAGAAGTACTCGGTGAGCTCGGTGGCCGGGAGGTCCTGGTCGACGCAGTAGTCGATGAACTGCTCCATCGTCATCGTCGGCTTCGTTCCGGAAAGCTGCTTGCGAAACGAGTACGCCGCGAGGCTCAGCTGCATCGACGAGCCGGGCTTGCGGTCCGCGATGGACGACTTCACCCTGCGTTTCTTCCCCCTCGGCGCCTTCTTGGCCGCCTTCGGCTCCTGCGGTACAGCCGCCTCGAGCGACGCGCTTCCGGAAATGATCGCCCCTCCTCCCAGACTCACGGCTCCAGCGGTCAAAAACTTCCGTCGATTCAGTTCCGATTCCATCGCGCTCTTCTCCCGAACGGTGTTCTGCTCACCCATTCCGCCTACAAGTTCCTCGAACGTTCCGCCGATATCTCGTTGAGCGCGTCGTCGTGCACGTGGCGCGCGAAATCTCCGCCAGAAAGAAACTGGGACGCAGGCAGAAAGGCAAGGCCGTGAGTCATTCTCGGACGCTTCTCCTCCTCGCGATCGTCGCGAGCTCGACCCTCGTCGGTTGCATCACGCCAAGAGTCAATATCGACCGGCTCCCTGACGATCGATCTCTCGAAGTCGTCCTCGAGTCCAACAGAACCTTCACCTTTCCCGGCTGTCGGATCAAGTTCTTCGTCGACATCTTCAATCGCACGAACGCACGCATCGACCTCGGCACGCTCGACGTGCGCATCAACGCGTCCCCGCGGGACGACTCGAAGAAGGTCGCGCTGACGAAGCTGTGGGTATTCGAGTGGCAGAAGCCCGTGACGATCGCCCCTGGGAAAAAGATCACGCTTCCGATCCGGCCGAAGGTGAGCTCGTTCACCTCCGGGCAGCAGCATGCTCTCGGCTGGCAGAACTCGAAGGTTTTCGCGTCGGATTTTCCGATCGAGCAATTGCAGCCCGGAAACTACTACCTGAGCGCGGTCGTCAACGATCGATTCGTTTCCGAACTGATGGGGCTCAAGGTCCGACCGAGCCCGACCGCGCGCAACCTACCGGTGCCAGGACGCCCGGGGAATTTGCGACCCGCCCATGCCTCGAAGAATGACTGACAAGGTCTTTTGGCTCAGTCTCGTCGGCATTCTCCTCGTCGGTCTTGGCACACGATCGCTTCGACTCGATGCGGACGCACCGACGGACGTCGGCCGTGACTACGCTCTGACGACCGACGGCAGCTGGTACGTCGCTCGAGCGCTCGACGGCGAGATCGGACGCGACTGCGACATCACCGACTCGTACGACCGTCGTCCGTTCACGATGTACACGAGGGCGATCTACTCGCTCTTCGGCCCGAGCGTCGCGTCGACGAACTTCGTCTCCGTGCCCCCGTCGATTCTCGCGATTCTCTTCTGCGCGCTCGCGGCGCGGGCTCTCGGTGGCAACGTCACGGGTCTTCTCGGCGCGGCGTTCCTCGCGTTCAACTACAGCTTCTTCGTCTTCAATCGCAATCCGGTCATCTACTCGTTCCTCGCGATGTTCGTCGCGCTCGTCGTGTGGCTCATCGCGGAAGCGAACCGTCGAGAGAAGACGTGGATCGCGGTGTGTGCGTGGATCGTCGCGCTCGCAGCGATCGTCACGATCAAGGAAATCGTCGTCTTTGTCGTTCCAGCGCTACTCCTGACACGACCGATCCCGGAGCTCCTGCGGCGACGTCCGCGTGTCTCGATCATCGCGCTCGCCGCTCTCGGACTCGCAGGCGCGGGAGCGGGCGTCGTGCTCGATCTTCATGAGAAGTTCGGCCAAAAGCTGCGCGACTACTTTCCCGACGGAGGCCTCTCCGAGCTCTGGGCGCTCTCGATAACGCTCGAGGCACGGACGGGTTTCTTCCGCGCGCTGCCGCTCGTCGCCCCGCTCGCTCTCCTCGCGGGAGCTCGACACCGACTCTCTCGCACCGAGGTCGCCCTATGGTCGGTCGTGGTGCTCTCCCTCTTCGCGCTTCTCCCCTTCGAGTATTCGCCACTTCGCTACACGGTGATCCTCTTCCCCGTGGCTGCGGCCCTCGCGGCGAATCGGCTCGGCGCACTGCTCAGAGGCACGGCTGGCGACCGAAGCCCTACGTGGTGGCGCGCGATGCAGACTCCCGTGCTGCTCGTCTTCGCGGGAACGGCGACCCGATCCCTCGCGAGTGGCTCGACGGGACTTTGGATCACGCTCTGGATCGTCCTGGCGATCGCGATCGTCGCGACGATCTGGATTCCGAGCGGACGCTTCTCGCCCACCTCGATGTTCAGCAAAGTTTCGTGGACACGAGCCCAAGTCTCGCTCGCGGGACTCATTCTCGCCGTCACGCTTGCCGTCGGCGTCGAGCTCTTCCGCACCTCGAACGCGTTCGCCTCGAGCCGTTTCACGACGCGTGAGGCGGTCGCCGATCTGCGTGCGATCGTCGGAGAAAATGCGATCGTCACGGGATCCTTCGCTCACGTGCTGACGTCGGGGAACGACGTCGACCGAAAGCTTGTCTCGGCCGCACAATTCGGAAACGGGCGGCTGCGCGAGATCTTCGAGAGCCGAAAGGCGACCCACATGACTTTCGCGCAGCAGGACAGCCTCCCGGAGATCCTGGCGCGCTTTCGCGTCGACGGCGCGAAGCTCGAGTACGTCCACTCGTTCCTCGTCCGAGACATCGAGATCCACCTCTACCGCTTTCATTTCGCGGACGAATACTACGAGCTCTCCGATTTCGAGCTCGGCGCGGAGGCGATGAAAGCCGAGAATCCGAACGAAGCACTGTCTCATTTCGAGACGAGCGTTCGGAACTTCCCGAATTCGGCCGCTGCCCACGCCGCCCTCGCGACGACGCGCATGGCGACGAACGACCTCCGCGGAGCCGAGGAGAGCGCCCAGCGCGCGATCGAGCTCAACGCGTGGGAGCTGCGCGCCCTCGGGATTCTCGCCGATCTGCGCCTGCGCGACAGGCGACTACCCGAAGCTCGCGCGCTCCTCGAGCGTATGCACTCGCTCGACCCGAGTGACGAGCGTGTCGCGAAGACGCTCGAAGAGCTCGCGCGCTTCGGTGTGACGAACTAGCTCCGCGCTCCTCACCGTTCCAGTTTTTCTCGCGATTTGACGGTTCGAGGGTCGGCATCGTAGGTTTCGCTGTATACTCGTTTCTTTCCAGAGAGGTCTCGCGGTGGGTTTGGGCGTCGAACGTGAGTCGATCTGGCGAAGTAGAAGGATTCCTTCTCAAGATTTTTCGGTCCACGGACCGATTTCGAGGGCATGACGCCGATGAATTCTTCCAAGGGCAAATCGAACGGGCTGGGTTCCGGACGCTCCTCGTGGGTCGAAGACGCGAACCGCGATCCGTGGGCACCTTCCGAAGCCCTCCCACTACAGAATGGTGAGCGCCGCCCGCGCGGCCGTTTCCCGGGCAAGGGAATCGAGCGCCGCCAACGTGCCACGCGCGCCTGATCGAGGCCCTTCGCGCCTCGAAATCCCATCCGAACGCACGCTCCCGCATCGATTCCGGAACTTGATGCAGGGCCCGTAATCCGCTTATCGTCTTGGAGTTAGGCTCACTAACTCAAGAGGCGATATCCCATGCTGCGCATCCCCGGTGCCGCTCACCGCTACTGCGACGGATTCTCCCGCCGGTCCTTCCTCCAGATCGGAGGTCTCGCGCTCGGCGGTCTGTCCCTTCCCCGCATCCTCGAGGCCGAGTCCTCGGCGAGCTCGGGTGGTCTCGCGAGCGCGAAACGTTCGCACAAGGCGTGCATCATGATCTACCTCCCGGGCGGTCCGCCGCACCAGGACATGATCGACCTCAAGCCCGACGCGCCGCGAGAGGTTCGTGGCGAGTTCCGCCCGATCGCGACGAATGTCCCAGGCATCGAGATCTGCGAGCTCCTGCCGAAGATCGCTGCGCGGATGGATCAGCTCGTCGCGATTCGCTCGATCGTCGGCGCGACAGGTGCGCATTGGGCTCACCAGTGCATGACGGGACGCAAGAGCCAGACGGCGCCGCAAGGCGGCTGGCCCGAGTTCGGCTCGACGGTCTCGAAGCTCTACGGGCCGACGGATCCGTCCGTGCCGCCGTTCGTCAGCCTCTCGCCGACGATGCGACATCGCCCGTACAACAACGGATACCCGGGCTTTCTCGGCGTCGCGCACGCTCCGTTCCGCCCGAGCGGCGAGGGACGCGGCGATCTGACGCTCAACGGAGTCAGTCTCGATCGTCTGAGCGATCGGCGCGGGCTTCTCGCGTCATTCGACAAGTTCCGGCGCTATTCGGACGCTGCCGGCCTGATGGAAGGCATGGACGCGTTCCACCAACAGGCCTTCGGCATGCTCACGTCGAGCCGCATCGCCGAGGCGCTCGATCTCGGCCGTGAGGACCCGAAGATCCGCGAGCGATACGGCAAGGGAACACCGAAGGAGCAAGGCGACGCGGCGCCGCGTCTGATGGAGCAGTTCCTCATGGCGCGCCGACTCGTCGAAGCGGGCGTCCGCTGCGTCACGCTGAGCTTCAGCTTCTGGGACTGGCACGGCAGCAACTTCCGCCTCGCGCGCGAGAACTTTCCGGATCTCGATCAGGGCGTCTCGGCATTGCTCGACGATCTGCGAGGTCGGGGTCTCGACCAGGACGTCACGGTCGTCGTCTGGGGCGAGTTCGGACGCACACCTAAGATCAACAAGAACGCGGGTCGAGACCACTGGCCCCAGGTCTCTTGTGGACTCCTCGCGGGAGGCGGAATGCGCACCGGCCAGGTCATCGGCTCGACCGATCGCACCGCCGCCCAAGCGAAGGATCGACCCGTGCACTTCCAGGAGGTGATGGCGACGATCTACCACAACCTCGAGATCGACGTAAACACGGCCACCGTGAAGGATTACAACGGGCGACCGCACTACCTCGTCGACGACGGTCGACAGCCCCTTGCGGAGCTTGTCTGAGCGGTCGTCCGAGGACTCTTCCTCGCCCCTTCGAATCGCCCCAAGTCTTGATGGCTTTTCAAGTTCGTACCGCTTATCGTGATCGGCTTGAAAACGTTCGTCGGCGTTGAAGGGTCGCCTGGCTTACGTCGTCGTACGGACCGTCGGTACGCGTCACGTCTCGAAGATTTACTGCAGGCGCGTCGAGCTTCCGGCGATTATCGGAATCACGAAACAGAATCGGAATCACCCGGGCTTTCGAGCCACGATTGCGACAAGTAACAACAAGGAGGATGCAAGTGAAGCGCAATACCTCACGACGTACGTTCCTGAGAAACTCCGCCATGGCGGGCGTGGGGATGTGGATCGGCAGCACCGTCGAAGGCGCCCCCCGTTCCCCCAACGAGAAGCTCAACGTCGGCTGTATCGGCGTCGGCGGTAAGGGCCAGAGCGATACGCTCGCCTGCCGCGGCGAGAACATCGTCGCCCTCTGCGACGTCGACGACAACCGCGCGGCGCGCACCTACAAGGCCGTGCCGAAGGCGGAGAAGTACAAGGACTACCGCAAGCTCCTCGATCGCAAGGATGTCGACGCGGTCACCGTCTCGACGCCTGATCACAACCACGCCCCCGCGGCGATGATGGCGATCAAGCAGGGCAAGCACGCGTTCGTGCAGAAGCCTCTGACGAAGACCGTCCACGAGGCGCGCGCGCTGACGGAAGCCGCTCGCAAGTACAAGGTCGCCACCCAGATGGGTAACCAGGGAACGTCGTCCGCGGGCCTCCGCGCCGGAGTCGAGGCGATCCAGGCTGGCGCGATCGGCAAGGTCAAGGAGATCCACATCTGGACGAACCGTCCCGTGTGGCCCCAGGGCTCTAAGGCGATTCCGAAGGCTCCTCCGACGAAGGAAGTTCCGAAGCACCTCGCGTGGAGCGAGTGGCTCGGCCCCGCCTCGGATCGTCCCTTCAGCGACAAGTACCTCCCCTTCGTGTGGCGTGGATTCTGGGACTTCGGTACGGGAGCTCTCGGTGACATGGCCTGTCACACGGCGAACCTGCCGTTCTGGGCCAACAAGCTCGAGTACCCGACGTCGTTCGAGCGCGTCATGATGGAAGGGAACAACAAGATCACCTTCCCGACGCTGTCGCAGATCCAGTTCCAGTTCCCGGCCCGCGGCAACCAGCCGGCCCTCAAGCTCTTCTGGTACGACGGCTGGACGATCCAGAACGGCAAGAAGGTCCACAACAACCCGGGCGCCGACGTCCACAAGGGTCTGATCAAGAACATCTCGAACTCCGGCTCGCTGCAGATCGGCGAGAACGGAATGATGTACTCGTGGGGCGACTACGGAAGCAACTGGAAGATCCTCGGCGACGCTGCCGAGGGCTTCAAGGCTCCCACGCCTTCGATCCCCCGTTCGCCGGGCCACGCCCGCGAGTGGCTCGACGCCTGTAAGGGCGGCGCGAAAGCCATGTCGAACTTCGACTACGCCGGACTCCTCACCGAGACCATCCTCCTCGGCAACCTCGCCCTCCTCGTCGACGGCAAGATCGAGTGGGACGGCGCGAAGATGCGTTCGACGAACTCGAAGGAAGCGAACCAGTACGCCCACTACGAGTACCGCAAAGGTTACACGCTGTAGCGATGTTTTTTAGGGGGCTTTCGGGAAGCCCCCTCTCGATGCTTTTTAGGGGGCTTTCGGGAAGCCCCCTCTCGATCGCTTTGCGATCGATTCACCCCGACCAGCAGAGATGCTTTTTAGGGGGCTTTCGGGAAGCCCCCTCTCGATGCTTTTTAGGGGGCTTTCGGG
>CAYZGY010000036.1:0-10915 GCA_964478085.1 uncultured Planctomycetia bacterium | reverse complement strand
AAGCCCCCTCTCGATCGCTTTGCGATCGATTCACCCCGACCAGCAGCGATTTTTTTCAGGGGGCTTTCGGGAAGCCCCCTCGCGATTCGTGCCAGCGATTCGCGCCAACCGGCAGCGGTTTGTCTGACAGGGTGCGGTTCGTGGTGCTTCCTTGAGTTTCGTCCTGACTTGACCGGCTCATCGGCAGGGAGTCCAATGGACTCCCATGACCCGGAGCGTCTTTGTAAGCACTGCGGTGATCTTCGCCGCCCTCTCGAGTGAGCTGCTTCTCGCCGAACCCGCGAAGAAGGAGGTCTCGTCGAGTCCGTTGACGTTCGAGCAGCACGTCCGCCCGATCTTCAAAGCGGCGTGCTTTCACTGTCACGGTGAGGATGGCGAGACGAAAGGCAAGCTCGACCTTCGCCTCGTGCGGTTGATGACGAAGGGTGGTCGATCGGGCGCGTCGATCACGAACGGCGATGCCGAGGCGAGCGTGCTGTGGAAGCGGATCGCCTCGGACGAGATGCCGAAGGGCAAGAAGAAGCTCTCGTCCGAAGAGAAAGCGATCGTTCGTCGTTGGATCGAGGAGGGCGCGAAGACCGCGCGCCCCGAACCCGAGAACGTCGAGGATGCACGCTTCACTCTCGAAGAGCTGAGCCACTGGTCGTTCCAGCCAGTCCCGGACTCGATCGCCGTTCCTCACCCGCATGGCTTCGAGCTCTCGACGCCCGTCGACGGCTTCATCGCCGCGCGCCTGGCGGAGACAGGGCTGAGCTTCTCGCGGGAGGCCGAGCGACGCACACTCATCCGACGCCTGAGCTTCGACCTGCTCGGAGTGCCACCGACTCCCGCCGAGATCGAGCAATTCCTGAGCGACGATTCGACCGACGCATACGCGCGTCTCGTCGATCGTCTTCTCGCCTCACCGCAGTTCGGCGTGCGCTGGGGCCGGCACTGGCTCGACGTCGCGGGCTTCGCCGAAACCGACGGCGGCACGAGCTCGGACACGAAACGCCCGCACGCGTGGCGCTACCGCGACTATGTCATCGACTCGTTCAACGGAGGCAAGCCGCTCGACGAGTTCTATCTCGAGCAGCTGGCCGGCGACGAGCTCGCTCGCGAGAGAACGATCGCCGACAAGTCGCGCGCACTGTCGCCGAGCCTGCCCGTCGAAGACGATCGCGACCTGGAGCTGCTGACGGCGACGGGATTCCTGCGCATGGCACCCGACGCGACGCAGACGAACAACACGCTCGCGGAGCGCAACTCCGCAGCAGCAGCCGCCGTGCAGGTGATCAGCTCGAGCCTCATCGGCTTGACGGTCGGCTGCGCACAATGCCACGACCACAAGTACGACCCGATCGGCATCGATGACTACTACCGATTCCGAGCGATCTTCGATCCCGTCTTTCCGCTGCAGAAGTGGAAGACGCCGGGCAGTCGCCTCGTCGATGCGACCCCGCCCGATGTCGTCGCAGAGCGTAATCGCATCGAAACCGAAGCCAAGCGCCTCGAGTCCGAGTGGCACGCGCGTCGTCTCGAGGTCGGCAAGCGCATTCAGAAGCTCAAGCTGAAGGACGTTCCCGCGGAGCTGCGCGAAGCCGTCCTCACCGCCGCCGAGACTCCGGCGCAGAAGCGCAGCGCTGAGCAGAAGGAGCTCGCGGAGGACTACCCGATGGTCAAGTCCGCGCAGTTCATCGCCGGCTTCCTCGTCGAGTACGACGGCGCGGAGTTCCGGCGCTTCGAGAAGGAGAAGCAAACGTATCAATCGCTCCGGGCGAAGAAGCCACCGCTCCGTCTCGTCATGGCGACGACCGAGGATCCCGGCGTGGTCCCGAAAAGCACGATCTTCTTTCGCGGAAACCCCGAGAGCCCGCATGGCGAGGTCTCGCCCGGCGAGCTGATGGCCCTGACGCAATCGGGGCGCGACGTAACTCTGGCCGCGAAACGCTCCCCGCGAGAGACCACGGGGCGGCGCCTCGCCTACGCACGTTACTTGACGGATGGCGAGCACCCCCTCGCCGCACGCGTCTTTGTCAACCGTGCTTGGCACCATCTCTTCGGCCGTGGAATCGTCGCGACTCCGGGCGACTTCGGAATCTCGGGGGCGCGTCCGTCGCACCCCGAGCTTCTCGACTGGCTCGCGCGTGACTTCGTGAGGAACGGTTGGGACGCGAAGCGTCTTGTGCGGACGATCGTGCTGTCGACGACCTACCGACAAGCTTCCGAGCGTCGCGCCGGGCACGACGCGATCGATCCGGACAACGCTCTCCTCGCTCGCGTCAACTTGAGACGGCTCGAAGCCGAAGCGATCCGCGACGCGATCCTCTCGGTGACCGGAACGCTCACGCCCTCCCTCGGCGGGCCGAGCGCGAGCGTCAGCGAGAACAACGATGGCAAGGCCGTGCTCGCTGGCGGTCCGGGACGTTCGCGCCGCAGCATCTTTGTCGAGGTGCAGCGCCGACTTCCCCTCGACATGCTCCAGACCTTCGATCAACCCGCGATGGTCCCGAACTGCGACCTTCGCAAGCATTCGACCGTCGCTACGCAGGCGCTCTGGTTTCTCAACGATCAGGAGATCGTCGCCCATGCCGACACGCTCGCTCGGAGAGTCCGAGCCAAGTCGAAGGACGCCGACGAGCAGCTGATCGCTCTCTTCGAGCTCCTCTTCACCGGGCGGCCGAGCGACTCCGAGCTGCGCGATGCCCGCGAGTTCCTCGCACGGCAATCCGAGGCGCTCCGGTCCGAGAAAGATCCGGCCTTATCCGCGATGTCTTCGCTGTGCCAAGTGCTCCTCGCGTCCAACCGCTTTCTCTACTTGGACTGATGCAAGATCGACTCTGCTCACGCCGCCATTGGATCCAGTCTTCCTCGTTCGCGCTCAGCACCCTCGCCGCAGCGACGCTGCTGAAGGAGGACGGGCTGCTCGCTGCAGACTCCGCGGAGCCGGTCAAGCCGGAGCTCGAGCCACAGACTTTCGATCTCACGCCCAAGACGCCCGCGCGCGAACCGCAGGCGAAGGCGATGATATCGATGTTCATGCTCGGCGGCCCGAGTCAGATGGATCTCTTCGATCCGAAGCCCGAGCTGATGAAGCGCGGCGGCCAAAAGTTCCCCGGAAAGGTGAAGTGGGACAATCCGGCGCAAGCGAGTCGCGAGCTGCTCGCTCCGCTGTGGAAGTTCCGACGTCACGGAGAGTGCGGCATGGAGCTCTCCGAGCTTCTGCCCTGCCTCGGCACGGTCGCGGACGACATCACGTTGATCCGGTCGATGCACAGCGGCGCGAACAACCACTTGCCCGCGAACTTCGCGCTCTTCACGGGACAGCCGACACGCGGCCGCGCCGTTCTCGGCTCGTGGCTTCTGAGCGCGCTCGGTAGCGAATCGCGAGACCTGCCCGCGTACGTCGCCCTGACCGACCCGCGCGGCCTTCCGATCTTCGACAAGGAGAACTGGAACAACGGACAGCTGCCGTCGATCTACCAAGGAACGGTCGTCCGCCCGAGCGAGCCGCGCCTCTTCAACCTCGAAGCACCGAAGCGCCTGCGCGGGAAAGCGCAGGATAATCAGCTCGAGTTCCTCCAGAAGTTCAACGAAGAGCATCTGCGCCGTCATCCCGGCGAGAACGACCTCGAGGCTCGCATCGCGAGTTACGGCCTCGCGGCTCGCATGCAGAGCGCGGCCAAGGAAGCCTTCGACATCTCGAGGGAGTCCGAGGCGACGAAGCGTCTCTACGGCATCGACAAGAAGCACACGAGGGACTACGGCACGCGCTGCCTGATCGCGCGCCGGCTCGTCGAGCGTGGCGTCCGGTTCGTGCAGATCTTCGCGCACGGCCAGATCTGGGATCACCACGGCTCGATCCGCGCCGCGCTGCCGCAACGCTGTGTCGAGGTCGACCAGCCGGCCGCGGCTCTCGTCCGTGATCTCAAGGACCGCGGCCTCCTCGACAGCACGATCGTGCACTGGGGCGGCGAGATGGGACGACTGCCGGTCATCCAGTTCCGCGCCGGTCTGACGAATCGCGACAAGGTAGGTCGCGATCACAACACCTACGGATTCAGCATGTGGGCCGCCGGCGGTGGATTCCGCGGCGGTCACGTGCACGGCGCGACGGACGACTTCTCGCATCACGCCGTCGAGGGCGTCGTCCACCACTACGACTGGCTCGCGACCGTGCTGCACCAGTTCGGGCTCGACCACGAGGAGCTCAAGTTCCGCGTCGGCCCACGCGACATTCGGCTCGTCGAGAACGACGAGGCGCGCGTCGTGAAGAAGATGCTCGCGTGACGAACCGCCCGTCGCCGCTCAAAAGGAATCGAACGACAGACATGAAGACCAAGCTCTCGCTGCTCCTATCCCTCGTCGTTTTCGGAATCACCGCGTGCTCGATCTTTGCCGACGAGAAGAAGACCCCGAAGGGCAAGAAGAACGCAGCCCCGAAGGGTGTCTCCCTCTTCAACGGCAAGGACCTCACCGGTTGGCAGGGCATGCAGGGCAAGGCGACCAACTGGGGCGTCAAGAACGGCGAGCTGACCTGCACGGGCGGCAAGGGAGCTCAGTGGCTCGCGACGACGAAGGAGTACAGCGACTTCGAGCTCTCGCTCGAGTTCAAGCTCCCGAAGAACGGCAACAGCGGCGTCTTCATCCGTGCGCCTGAGAAAGGCAATCCCTGGGTCGCCGGCATGGAGATTCAGCTCCTCGACGACTACGGCGACAAGTGGAAGAATCTCAAGCCCGATCAGTTCACAGGCTCGATCTACGCGGCACTCGCTCCGACAAAGCGTGCGACCAAGCCCGCCGGAAAGTGGCAGACAATGCGCATTCGATGCGTCGCGAACAGCTGCAAGGTCTGGGTCAACGGACAGCAGATCGTCGACGCGAACCTCGCCGAGCTCGCAAAGACCCACGGCAAGAAGGTCCCGGGACTCAAGCGCGAGAAAGGCTTCATCGGTGTGCAGAACCACGGCGACCCCGTGTCGTTCCGCAAGATCCGGATCACCGAAATCCGTCTCCCGAAGGTAGAGATCAGGTCGTAGTAAGAACACCGTGCACGAGAACGCCGACGACTTTCGAACCGACCACCGCTCGCTCACTCGAAGGTTCTTTCTCCGCTTCGGATCCGCAGGCGCTGTGGCGTTCTCGACCCTACCGAGCTGGATTCGTCACGCTTCCGCTGCGCCGGATCTCGAAGGGAATCCATTCATCGAGAAGCTCGAGCCCTGGTTGACGAAACCCGATGACTTCGGCGACGTCTCGCGTGGAAATCCACGGCCTCACTCCCTCAGCGAGGAGAAGCGCAAGGAGGTCGGGCTGACGCGCGATACTTGGCAGCTCGAGGTCATCAGCGATCCGAAGAAGCGCGCCGCGCTCGGCAATCCACTGACGAAGAAGAACGGCAACGCACTCACCTTCGCGAAGCTGTCGGAGCTCGCGAAGACGCGGGCCGTCCGCTTCCCGAAAGTGATGACGTGCCTCAACATCGGTTGCCCCCTCGGCATGGGCATCTGGGAGGGTGTGCCACTACGCGACGTGATCTGGATGGCGAAGCCGCAGCATTCGCTCCGGCGCGTCTTCTACTACGGCTACCACAACGACGATCCGGATCAGATGTTCCGCAGCTCGCTCCCCGTCGGACGCATCCTCGAAGATCCACCGGATACTCCGCCCGTCATCCTCTGCTACAAGCTCAACGGTCAGTGGCTCACGCCGAAGCGCGGTGGCCCCGTTCGCGTGGTCGTTCCCGAAGCGTACGGCTTCAAGAACATCAAGTGGCTGACGCACGTCGTCCTCTCGAACGAGTGGCGCGCGAACGACACCTACGGCGACCAGAACAACGACGTCGACAGCCCGCTCAAGACGTTCTGTGCCACGCTCGCGGTCACGGCGAAACCGAAGCCGATGCAAGCGATCGCGATGACGGGTTGGGCGCAGGTCGGAGTCTCGGGACTTCGCAAGATTCAGGTTTGGATCCACAACGACGAAGAGGAGCTTTCGGACGACGACCCGTACTTCACGAAAGCTCCGTGGCGTGACGCGACGATCCTCCCGCGGCCGAAGGCTTGGGGCGGTGGAATTCCTCACGACCGAATCCCACAACCGACCTTCGGCTTCGACCCGAAGACGGGAGAGCCCGAGACTTGGCCCCTCCGGCTCGCGAAAGCACACTGGGCCGCGCTCCTGCCCGGCCTGCCCGCAGGCAACTACACCCTTCGCTGTCGTACGATCGACGCGAACGGCACAGCGCAACCTATGCCACGGCCGTTTCGCAAATCGGGACGTGCCGCGATCGAGGAAGTTAGCTTGAAGGTCGAGGGCTGACGCGGATCACGAAAGCATCTCGATGCTCGATATTCGGCGTCTCCGCGACTATCTTGGACGGATTGTAAAAGGCTGACTTTTTCGGATTCGCGGATCTCGCCGATGCATCGCTCGCCTTCCCATCTCGCTCTGGCTGCCGCTCTGGCTGCCGCTCTCGTGACGCTCGCGACCTCGTCGCTACGAGCTGCGGAGCCCCCTGCCGAGAACCCGGCCGAGAAGGCGCGACAGATCGAGTTCTTCGAGACGAAGATCCGCCCGCTCCTGTCGAAGAGCTGCTTCAAGTGCCACAGCGCGAAACGCAAGTCGCCGAAAGGCGGTCTGCGTCTCGACACGCGTTCGGCGATGCTCGCCGGCGGCGATTCGGGCAGGGCGATCGTACCGGGCAAGCCGAACGAGAGCCTGCTCATCGAGTCGGTGCGTTACGAGGCCGGAGAGATGCCGCCGAGCGGCAAGCTCGCAGCGGAGGACATCGCCGCGCTCGAGCACTGGGTCGAGGTCGGCGCGCCGTGGCCGGACGAGTCGGCGAAGTCCGAGATCGCGACGAAGGAAGGCTACGACTGGAGCGCAGCGAAGAAGCACTGGTCGTGGACGACGATTCGTCGCACCGCCCCCCCCCCGGCTGAACCGGGAGATCGAATCCGCAACCCGATCGACCAGTTCGTCGTCGCGGGTCTCCACCGACAGGACCTCTCGCAACCGAAACCCGCGCCGGCCGCGACCTTTGTGCGCCGCGCCTTCGTCGGGCTCGTCGGTTTTCCTCCGACGCCGGAGCAACAGAAGGACTGGGTCGCGAGGCTCTCTCCGAACGCGAACGGCGAGCTCGACGACCGGACCGTCCGCGAGCTCGTCGATACGCTTCTCGAGATGCCGCAGTACGGCGAACGATGGGGCCGCCACTGGCTCGACGTCGCGCGCTACAGCGACGGTGGCGGTTGGTCTCAGGACAACCGTTCGCACCCGCAAGCCTGGCGATACCGCGACTGGGTCGTCCAGGCGTTCAACGCCGACATGCCCTACGACGAGTTCGTTCGCTGTCAGATCACGGGCGACACGATGGGTCGCACGCAAGCGATCGGCACGGGCTTCTTCGCGTTGGGTCCGAGCTACTCCTCCGACGGTGGCGATCCCGACAGTGTCGCGCAAGCGAAGGGCGAGACGCTCGACGATCGCGTCGACACCTTCTCACGGGCCTTCCTCGGACTCACGGTCTCCTGCGCGCGTTGCCACGATCACAAGTTCGACCCGATCCCGACGCAGGACTACTACTCGCTCGCCGGCATCTTCTCGAACACGGGACAAGGCGATCGTCCCATCTCCGAGCCGAAGATCGCCGAAGCCTTCGACGCGCACAAGCGGCGGGTCGAGGAGCTCGACAAGAAAAAGATCCGCCCGCTGCGCGACAAGGCGAAGAAGGAGAAGCGCGAGCTGACCGAGGCCGAAAAGGCGCAGATCAAGTCGTGGGAGGACGAGCTCAAGAAGCTCCGTGCCGCGACGCCGCCGAAACCCGACGTCGCGCTCACGCTCCACGATCGTGGCTCGGCCGACATGAAAGTCGCCCTGCGCGGCAACCTCCGGAAGCCTGGCGAGGTCGCGCCGAGGCGCTTTCTGCGGATCCTCTCGGGAGAGAAGCGCACACACTTTCAGGAAGGCAGTGGGCGCAAGCAGCTTGCCGAGGCGGTCGCCGATCCGGAGAATCCGCTCACAGCACGGGTCATCGTCAATCGCATCTGGCTGCAGCACTTCGGCCGCGCCCTCGTCCGCACGCCGAGCAACTTCGGGACGCTCGGAGAGACGCCGACCCATCCCGAGCTCCTCGACTGGCTCGCCAGCGAGTTCGTCGCGAAGAGCTGGTCGATCAAGAACCTCCACCGCCTCATCATGAGCTCGGCGACGTACCGCGCGAGTAGCGTGTTTGTCCGCGAGGCGTTCGACCAGGACGGCGACAATCGCTCGATCTGGCGCATGAACCCGCGTCGCATGGACGTCGAGGCGTGGCGCGATTCGCTGCTCGCGGTCACCGGAGAGCTCGACGCGACGATCGGCGGCCCCGCGATCGACAACATCGTCGGAAGCCGCCGTCGAACGCTCTACGCGAAGGTCAGCCGAAACAACCCCTACTCGTCCGACAAGTTTCTTCGCCTCTTCGACTTTCCCATCCCACGAGCGACGAACGCGAAACGTACGAGCAACGTCATTCCGCAGCAGTTCCTCTTCATGCTCAACAGCCAGTTCATGATCGATCGCGCCAAGGCGCTGGCGGTGCGGCTCGAGAAGGACGCGAAAGAACCGAACGCACGCATCGCACGAGCCTACGCGCTCCTCTACGGACGCGAGCCGACAGAACGCGAAATGACGATCGGAGCGACCTTTCTGAGCTCCGAAGCGACGACCGATAAGAACCTCACGCGTTGGCAGCAGTACTGTCAGGTGCTTCTGAGCGCGAATGAGTTCATGTATATTCGTTGACGGATTTCGACCTGACGCAGATCGAGAAACGGAACCGCCGAGAGAAGACCATGCAGCATCGCGATCCTCTTCCCCCGCTCACCCGCCGCGAAGCACTCCACCGCATCGGTGCCGGCTTCGGCTCCCTCGGACTTGCCAGCGTGCTCGCGGGCAGCTCCGATCTGAGCGCTCGAGGATCCGGAATCGAGGTCGCGACGACTCCACCGATCGCGGGAGCGGTCGGGGCGGGTCCCTTGGCACCGAAGGCTCCGCACTTCGCGCCGAAAGCGAAGCACGTTATCCAACTCTTCATGCCGGGCGGACCGTCGCAGGTCGACACCTTCGATCACAAGCCGAAGATTCGCGAGTTCGCCGGGCAGCGCCCGAAAATCGTCGCGCGCAAGACGCTTCGTAACACGAAGAACGGACTCTTTCCCTCGCCGTTCGGGTTCAAGCGTTACGGCTCCTGCGGCAAGTGGGTCAGCGACATCTTTCCGCACACGGCGAAGTGCGTCGACGACATCTGCTTCGTGCACTCGATGCACACGGACATACCCGAGCACGCCGGCGCGATGCTGATGTTCAACCTCGGGCACTTGCAGCCGAGTCGACCGAGCCTCGGATCGTGGCTCTGCTACGGGCTCGGCACGGAGAATCAGGAGCTTCCGGGATTCGTCGCGATGAGTCCGCGCGCCCAGCCGCGCGGCAAGTCGGCGAATTGGGGCAACTCTTTCCTGCCGGGAGCCTACTCAGGAATCTACGCGAACATCGCGAGCATGAAGCCCGATCGCATCCTCAGCGACCTCAAGAATCCCTTTCTCGCCCGCACGGCGCAGAAGGAGCAAGCGAGCCTCCTCTCGCAGCTCAACCGCCTCGACCTCGAGCGACAAGAGCAGGACCAGAAGCTCGAGTCGAGCATCCAAGCGATGGAGATGGCGTTCCGCATGCAGTTCGCTGTCCCCGAAGCTTTCGACACCACCAGCGAGTCGAAAGCGACACTCGACTTGTACGGCGGCAGCGAGTTCGCCAAGGGCTGCCTGCTCGCGCGTCGCCTCGTCGAGCGCGGCGTTCGCATGGTGCAGCTCTCCCACTCGATCGACGGATACGACATCGCGTGGGATACGGGCCACGGCGACATCAAGGGCGGTCACGCTCGTCTCGCGCACGCGTCCGATCAAGGCATCGCGGCGCTGATACAAGATCTCAAGCTGCGCGGCCTGCTCGACGAGACCCTCGTGATCTGGGGCGGAGAGTTCGGTCGCGCGCCGACTTCGGAAGGTCAGAAGGGTCGCGATCACGACCACTACGGCTTCACGGTCTGGATGGCCGGCGGCGGCGTCAAGCCCGGGCTCACCTACGGCGCGACCGACGAGTTCGGCTGCTCGGCCGTCGAAAACCGTGTTCACGTCCACGACCTCCACGCGACGATCCTGCACCTGATGGGTCTCGATCACAAGCGCCTGACGTACCGGTACTCGGGTCGGGACTTCCGACTCACCGACGTCTACGGTGAGGTCGTAAAGGACATCATCGCGTAACTTCAGGGGGGCTTTCGGGAAGCCCCCTCTCGACCTCGCGCAGCGAGATCGATTCACCCCAACCAGCACCAGCTCTCCTCGAATCCTGACTGCTCGACACCGAACCGTTGCCCCGGCTCTTCAGGTAGTTCTGGTAAGCCTTCTTCCGCTGCTCGACCGTGTCGATCCGGAAACCGGGCCGCTCATCCCGCAGTGCGCTGTTTCCTCCGAGTTCCGCCTCGCGGCGTCGGCCGTTGAAGGGTAACGTTCACGGCCCTCCGTCGACGTCCGGTATCGAGTACTCGAAGCCCGATGCTCCCGCGGCGTGCGCGACGATCTCGAGCTCGCGTGTGTCGTGCTGAATGAAGCGATCGTCAACGAAGAAGGACCACGGCTTCTCCGGCCGTCGTGACGTTCGTCGTGCGAGAGCTTGTCGCGCTCTCGTCGGTGGCCCGGCCGTTTCGCTTCGGTACGTCAACTGCACCATCGCGATCGTTCCGTCGTCCCTTCCGAGGAACATCGAGAGCTCCCAGTCGTCTTCGAGCGGTCCACCGGGACCGTACTCGGGCTCCGGAGGTGTCGGCGGCGCGTCGCGCGACGTACCGACCGCAGCCCTGGGCACGAATACTCGCGGCTGAAGCGCCCCAGCCCCC
>CAYZGY010000035.1:12194-21173 GCA_964478085.1 uncultured Planctomycetia bacterium | reverse complement strand
TGGACCATGCGCTCGGCCCAGGCGATGGCTCTCTTCTGTCCGCAACTCGGACATGGCGTCGCTGAGGTTGCGATCGCCGTCTCCGTTCACATCTCCGTTCTCGATCTCGTCGGGTCCACCACGGCTCTCGATCGCGACGGGCTCCGGCCCGCCTTAGAAGAGCCAGTTGAGCAGCGCGACGGCGTCGCTGAGGTTTCGATCACCGTCACCGTTCGCATCTCCGTTCTTGATCGCGACGGGCTCTTCACCGGCGCGAACAACTGGAAGCTCCGACCAGCTGCGTGACCCGAGCAGCATCGCGCTCGCTACTATCGACACCACCATCGACTTCCGCATCGACTCTCTCCGCTCACTCCTCGTGCCGGGGATGCGGCGTCACGAGAATCTCGAGGGCTCGTCGGCGCACTTCTTCCGACAAGGGCCCCGTGTTCGGGTGCGGGAACTCCGAGATGAGCTGGCCGTCCTCGTCGAGGAACGCCGTCAGATCGTACGTCTGGCCGTCGCCGTCCGTGCCGATGTAGCGCCCGTTGCCGAATCCGAACGTCTCGCGCAGTCGCGCGCTGTTGTCGGTCTCGGAGGACGGATGGCAGGCGTCGCAGTTCTGCGGCACGCGACTGACCGTGTGGTGATGGAAGGGATTCCAGCCGAATCCCTGGCGTCCGTCACGACTCGTGCGCACGCGGTCGCGATAACGCGTCTCGCCGTTTTCGTCGACGTAGGTGACGAAGACGCTCATCGAGTTGCACAAGGGCGAGATCTTGCCGCTCTCGTTCGTGCCGAGGGCGAAGAAGTCGATCGAGTAGTCGTCGCGCGAAACCGAGATCGCTCCCCGGGTGATCTCCCCCGTCGTCAGGTTGCGTGCGCTGCCCGAGTCGTCGACCGTGACGTGGCAGCCGAAGCATGTCTGCCTCCAGGACGTATGGCACGTGTAGCATTCCATCTTGTCGGTGTGGGAGAAGCCTTGCTCGTTCACCCCCATCGCGTCGACCATCGCCTGGTTGACGCCGCTCTCGAGAATGCGGTGAATCTGCGGCACCTCGAGCTCGCGATCTCCGGTGCGCAGCTGAAGCACGACGCGATCACCGTCGCGACGCAATCTCTTCAGCGCGAATCCTGCCGAGTTCTTGAACTGCCCGTCCTTCGGGTCGGCGCGAATCTCAGCGCGAACCGTTCCGTGACAGTCCTCGCAGCGGACGCCGATCTGGTAGTGCTCCGAGCCGTACAGGTTGCCGTCGCCGTGAACGTCCCCACCGACGTGACAGTCGGCGCAGACCATGCCCGCGCTGTGATGGAGATCCGGTGGCGTCTCGTCGCGATGGTTGCGCGAGTCTTCGTCGACGAAGTAGTAGTCGGGCGCGTGCGCGTGGAGGTCTCGCCCGAGCGGAGTGGCGTGCGGCGGCGTCTTCTCCCCCCAGAAACCCCCCACCCCGCTGCCATTAAAACCCAGCCCGATGCGACCGCCCTGGAAGTGGCAACGCTCGCACTGCTCGGTCGGGATCGCGGACGTCAGCGCGTGCGTGCGCGGGTGCGAGGGGAACTCCTTCGAGATCGTCGGATCGTCCGATCGCGAGAGCCCGTCTTCGTCGTAGAGCATGTGGCAGCCGGCGCAGCCCGACGAGCGGTAGTTCCCCGTGGCGTTGTTCGTGCCGAAGTCGCTCAGGTGGCAGCTCGGGCACGACTTCGGCAGGTAGATGTCCATGCACGAGCCGACGCTCGAGCGGTCGGCGTCGGGCTCCGGCTCCCGCAGCGCCCGCAGCATCTCCAGCGCTCCGTCCGGAGCGGTGAGCGGGTCGTAATCCGGATCGCGGACGTCGACCGCCGCGAAGAGCTGCTCGCGGCCCTGCGTGCCGGCGAGGAATCGCGGCAGCGTGTAGTGCCCCGCGAACGTGGTCATCACGGAGAGCTGTACGCGATCGACGATCGACTGATGGCAGCCGCCGCCCGGATTCGCCGGGCTGCCTCTTCCGCAGCCGCGTTCGGCGACGCGCAGGTCGCTCGGATTGACGAACTGCAGGTACTCGGGATCGACCTCGTCGAGGCGGTCGGCGGCGAGTCCGCGAAGGTCGGCCGGTCCGTCGCCAGGAGACACGTGCGCTAGCGCTCGTGTCGTCGCGTCGGCGCTCCCACCGTGACAATCGGTGCACGTCAGCGGAGCCCACGGGTGCGCGTCCTCGATTCCGTGGCGTTCGCCGTCCTCGCGCAGAGGACGATGGCAGCCGACGCAACCGGCTTCACCTGCGGGCACGTCCTCCTGATCGGGTTCGGGCAGGTCGCCCTCGACGTTGAGCGCGAGCACGAGACGAAGTCGGCGTTCGACCACGACGCCGTCGGGATCCGTCAGACGCGCCGAGAGAAGCGCAGCTTCGCCGTCGAGCGCGAAGATCAGCACGTCGGTCGGAAGCGTGAACACGAGCCCGAGCCGCTGCGCGAAGCCATCCGTGCGCGAGGAGAGCGTCACGCGGCGCTCGTTGTTCACGAGCACGCGGTCTTCCGTCTCGATGCGCATCTCGAGAGTCGACGGCTCCGCGAGCGACACGCAGCGCGTCTCGATGTGAATCGAGATCGTCGTTCCGCCTTGCGCGAAGGGAGAGACGGGCAGGAGGTCGCAGTTGGTCAGCCTTCCGAAGCCCCGCACGTTGCGTCCGATATGAAGCACTCTTCCCGACGGGCAGTCGGCGACGGGCTCGGCGACACGAACCTCGGGTGGTCCTGCGCAGCACGCAGCCTCGAGCGCTCGAGGCGTGCTGGTGCAGCCCGTGGCCGGATCACACTCGATCAAACTGCAAGGGTCTTCGGGCAAGACCTGAAACGCGAGCGTCGTGCGCACGCTGCGAGGCGGCGTGCCGTCATCCGTAACGTCGACCGGGACGTAGCTCGGACCGAGCTGTTCGTCGCTCGGCGTCCACGTGAAGAGGCCGCTCGCGCTGTCGAGCGCGGCGCCGGCCGGCAGGTTCGCGGCGGAGTACGTCACGGTGTCGCCGTCCGGATCGCTCGCGCCAAGCTCGAAGCGGATGGGTCGGCCGGGATACGTGCGGTAGATATCGCGACGCGGAACGAGCGGGTCTTGATTCTCAGGAGCGTCTCGAGCGACGCAGATCAGCTGTCCGATGACCTCGGAGCTCTGCGGCGGCAGGCCGCTGTCGACGACGCGGATCGTGAGGTCGTGCGTTCCGGCCTGCCCGTCTCGCGGAAGCCATTCGAAGGTGCCCGTGCTCGCGTCGATCGTGCTGCCGTCGGGGCCGTCGACGAGCTCGAACCGGAGCGCGTCGCGTTCCGCGTCCGTCGCCGTGACGTCAAATCGCAAGAGAGCGCCTTCGCGGGCGTATCGCGTGCCGATCGGGTCGACGCGCGGTGCCCGGTTGCCAACGAGAACGCGGACGAGGCCCGTCGCCACGGCCGACAGCGCCGGCACGCCATCGTCGCGAACGCGCACACGGACACGGTGATCCCCCGCCTGCCCGAAACTCGGCGTCCAGCTGACGACTCCCGTCGACGCCCCGACGGTCAAGCCTTCGGGTCCCGACTCGAGCGAGTACGTGAGCGGGTCGCCTCGAGCGTCGACAGCCGAAACTCGAAACTCGAGCGCGATGCCCTCGCGACCGATCACGGTTCCGATCGGATCGACCACGGGCGGCACGTTCGTGTCAGCGCAAGCGCCGAGCTCGAGCACGGTCAGTCGCGGAGGGGCGGATCGACCGAGGAAGAGGAAGTCGAGCAGGGAGATGGCGTCCGCGATGTCGAGAGCGCCGCTCGCGTCGACATCCGCGACCGGCGAGCAGGCAGGAGCGGGACCGCCGAGGAAGAGGTACTGCAGGAGGAAGATCGCGTCGCTGACATCGAGCTGTCGATCTCGCGTGGTGTCGCCGCGCATCGGCGGCGGCTCGGGGCCGGCGCCCTCGTCGATCCACCGTCTCACGAGCTCGATCTCGTGCTGCGGCAAGGGCGGTCCGCCGCGCGGCATGCGAACTCCGAACTCTGGATTCTCCCGCGCGATCTTGAGCCAGAGCGGACTTCCGAGAGCGTCGAACGGAATGACCGCCGGCCGATGGTACTGCACGCCGACGCTCGCGAGAGTCGCATCGTAGCTGCCGAGATCGACGCCGCTCGCGTCTCCGCCGACATGGCACGCAGCGCCGCGACAGGTGCGTTCGAAGATCGGGCGGATCTCGCGTTCGTAGTCGACACCCTCCGAGGCGTGCGTCACGAGCCCCCACCCGAAAAAGACCCAGAACGCGACCAGCGCGTGCACGAACCTTCCCCGGGCGACGCGGCCTCGCGGTGCCCTCCGCATCAGCTCCGTCGTCGGCATTCGATTCCTCGCTCGCGAGACGCCCCATCGCGTTCTCGCTAAGCGATTGTACCGCTCGGTGTTTCCGGCGCGCAAGTTCAGCGATCGCGCTCCCGGACTCTGTCGTTGACAGCGCTCCGGCGCTGTAGTGTGATGAATGGGTTCGAAGGGATTACGGTCTCGTTTCCGAGGTCCGATCGGGAATCATACGATTGACCAGGACGTTCGAGCCTCGCGTTCAGGGATCGGCGCAGGGCTCGATGGACGCAGCCGACAACGCCGTCGTGGCGAGTGCGGACTGCGTCGGGAGGGTGTTTTGATGGGAAAGACACGTCTGCAGTCCATCGTCACGTGTCTCGTCGTCGTCGCTGCGATCAGCGTGACCGACGGATCGCTGCGCGCCGACCTGTTCGTACGCGGCGATGCCAACGTCAGCGGCGACATGGACCTCAGCGATGGCATCACGATCTTCGGGTTTCTGTTCCTCGGAAACCCGCCGACGCTGATGTGCGAAGATGCCGCGGACGTCGATGACAGCGGCGAGATCGACCTCAGCGACGGCATCTCTATCCTCATCAATCTCTTCAGCGGCGGACCGCCGCCCGCGCCGCCGTTTCCTCTCTGCGGGAACGACCTGACGCCGGATCGTTTCGGTTGCGAGGAGTTCAGCCTCTGCGTCGACGATACGCTCTTCGTGACGCTCGATCGCCCGGCGAACCAGCAAGTGTTCTCGGTTTCGGAGATCGACGTCAGCGGAACCGTCGCCCCCCAGGCCGTGACCGTCGAGGTCAACAGCGTCGCTGCCGAGGTCGTCGACGGAGCGTACACCGCACGCGCCGTTCCGCTCGTCGAAGGCACGAACATCCTCGTGGCCACGGCTCGCAATCGCAACGGCATCGCGGCATCCGCGACGGCCACCGTGCTTCGGGACACGAGTCCCCCCATCGTGGTCTTCGAGACGCCCCGCGATGGAGACCGTTTCGTCGCGGAGACCATCGATGTCGCGGGCACGGTCAGCGACGTGATCCCCGGAGCGACCGTCAACGCGGACGACGTCTTCGTCCGCGTCAATGGCGAGCCTGCCGCGGTCAACAACCGGACCTTCTTCTTTCCGAACTTCCCTCTCGAAGAGGGCGAGAACACCTTGACCGCCGAGGTTGTCGATCGCGCCGGCAATCGTGCGAGCACCTCGATCAAGGTGACGCGGGAGCCCGACCTCGTCGGCATCCGCATCCTGATCACCGGAGGCTCAGCGCAGAGGGGGCCGATCAACTCGACGCTCGAGGACCCCCTCGCCGTCCGCGTCGAGTTCGAAGGTGGCGCGCCGATCGTGGGTCGTCCGTTGATGTTCGCGGTCAGCCGTGGTGATGGCTTGCTCGGCGATCCGGCCGAGTTCCGCCGTGAGGTCACCTTGCTCAGCGATGCCTCGGGCAACGCGGAGCTCCCGTTCACGCTCGGTTCCCGCACCGGAGAAGGTCTCCATCGCGTGCGCGTGACGACGCCGGGGTCGTTGACCTTCGCGGAGTTCTGCGCCACCGCCGAGCCCGAACCCGCGTCCAAGATCGCGTACACGATGCTGCCGCGACGACAAGGCATTGCCGGGCAGCGCCTCTCGGATCGACTCTCGGTGATATTGACCGACGTCGGCGGCAACCCGGTTCCGAACGGCGCCGTGACTTTCAGCGTGCTCGAAGGCGGCGGCAACTTTGCCGGCAAGCCGACGCTGGACGTGACGACCAACGCGGACGGTATCGCCGAGGCCGACTGGATCCTCGGGCCCGAGCCCGGGATCGACAACAACTCCGCTCAGGCCGATTTCGCCGGCAACCCTTCTCTGCCGGTCATCTTCGAGGTCTCGGCCCTCCAGGTCGGACCGCCCGAAGAGACGCGCGTCAGCGGCCAGGTCCAGAATGTCTACTCGGCGCCGATCGTCGGGGCCGAGGCCGTCATCGTCGGCACGGAGCTCTCGGCGGTCACGAGAGACGATGGATCCTTTACGATTCTCAACGTGCCGCCCGGCGGTCACCGCGTGTCGATCCGTGGCTCGGCCGCCAACAATCCGATCGAGGGAACGTACTATCCGGATATCGACTTCGCGCTCGAGGTGATGAGCGGCGTCGACAACCGACTCGACCAGATCGTCGTTCTGCCGTTCCTCGACATGGACAGCAAGCAGGAAGTCGGCGGTGACGAGGACGTCGTCCTGACCATGGCCGAGGTCGAGGGCTTCTCGATCACCGTGCTCGCCGGCAGCGTCGTCCACCCCGACGGCGCACGTGGACCCGTCGAGATGACGAGCAGCCCGGTCAAGCTCGACCGCGTTCCGATGGCGCCTCCGCAAGGCTCGACGCCACTCATCGTCGGCACGCTTCAGCCGGCCGGCTACCACTTCGATCCACCAGCGCGGGTCTGCTACCCGAACGCCGTAGGACTGGCTCCCGGCGACGTCGCCGACATATTCGCGTTCCACCACGACATCGGTCAGTTCGTCAACATCGGGCCCGGCACCGTGTCCGATGACGGTTCGCAGATCTGCAGCGATCCCGGCTTCGGCATCGTCCAGTCCGGTTGGCACTGCGTCATCCGCGTGCCGGGACGCAGTGTGCAGTGCGCGAACTGCAAGGTGAGCGCCTCCGGACCGGCGACCGGAGCTTGCGGTCAGGAGATCACGTTCAGCGCCGCGGGCAATCCCGGTGGCGGCACGTATTCCTGGTCGGGCGGAACGCCCGTCGGATCGACGACGAGCTCGACGTACAAGGCGACCTTCGCCTCGAAGGGGATGAAGTCCGTCACGGTGCGCTACACCTGCACGCAGGACGGCGAGACGCGCACGGCGATCGACACCGTGATGATCGACATCGACGGCACGATCTACGACGCCGACACGCCGATGACGGACGACATCAGCATTCCGCTGGTGAAGAACAACATCAAGGTCTCCGCCGGCGAGACGGTGCTGTTCAACATCTTCGGCAAGGACGACGATCGAAAGAGGGACTGCGCGACTGACCCGTGGATGTCGTTCACCGGCGCCGGTCCGTACGAGACCAAGTTCACCGTCACTGGAGACGCCGAGTGGAACTCCGCGGGCAGCGGAACCACGATGGTGACGAAGAACGGCATCAACTCCGGCAACGTCACCCTGGTGGTCAAGGCGACCTGGGACGGAATGAACCCGATCACTGTCACGGCCGTGATGAAGGACAAGGTGCCTCCACCGACGGCTCCCGACTCCGGCTCGGCCAAGGACGCGGACCACACGATCACCTGGACGCTGGTCAAGCGTGGGCACTGCCCGACGAGCCTGACGACGGTCCAGGGGACCAACAACACCTGGGTGGCCGCGCCCGCCGTCTACTGCTACCGCGGTGATCCCGACGTGCCGCCGGCCGGTCGCCCCGACTACGAGAACGAGACGATTCTCGAGAGTTTCGGTACCGTGACGGCGCTCGGCTTCACGATGGCCGACCTCACGGACGCCTGGAAGACGGCGAACCCGGGGCTGACGACGCCGAACCAGGTGGCCGCGTTCCTCTGGGACTCGGGCAACAACGGAACCTTCGTGTTCAACAACATGGACCTCATCTGCGATCAGCACGGCGGTTTCGGTGTCGTCGCTCCGTTCAAGGCGACGGCCTTCGACGACGCGGACGGCATCGGCTACAACCTGCCGCAGACGTACACGTGTGGCGCGAACAACGTCGGCAACGCGGACATCCGAAGGAGGGTGACACGTGTCGGCGGCGCACTTCAGGTCGAGATCAACAAGACGGCGCCCTGATCCGATGGCGAATACCGCTCGGACATTCGTAACACTCTGGACGGTCGGCTGCGTGCTCTTGATCGGCTGCGGTAGAGAATCGTCCCCCTCCGATCCGGAAGCTGCCGCGCATACGAAGTCGGCGGTCGGCGGGAAGACGAAGGCCGCGTCTTCGCCGAAGGATCCGGCGGAGGTGGAGGCCCCGGCGAAACGCCCGGCCGAGCCCGCACTCAACGCGAAAGACTTCGAAGCTTGGGTCGCGAAGACTCGTGCGGAGTCCGAGAGGGCGAAGACGGCCCCGGCCGAGATTTCCGACGCGGTCGAGACTCGTCTCCAGGATTCTCTCGCGGTGACCGATCGAGCGGTGCTCGATGCCGTCAACGCCTGGGTCTCGTTCGAGTCTCGTCCAGCGACGGCGGCAGCCGGGACGAGACGCTTCTCGGAGTCGCTCCGGCTGATCGCGTCCCTCCAGTCACTCCTTCCCGATCGAGATCGACTGCGCGCACAGCTCCTGATGAAGCGAGCCGGACTGAAGCGCAACGTCGACGACGTTCAGGGATCGGTCGCCGACTATCGCGCTGCGGAGGCCATCTTGCGCGTAGCCGCCGTCGAGACCGATCGTTCGCGCATCGAGAGTCTCGTCGAGATTGCGGGCGGTCTCTACGTGTCGGGCAAACGAGACGAGGCCGAGGAGTGGTATCTCAAGCTGATGAGTTATCCGTGGTACCTCGTCGAGGATGCCGCCGCGCAGCGGTTCCTGAAGGAGAAGTACGTCGAGGCCGTCCGCGGATTGATCGAGTGCCGTCGGGGCCGTCTCGACGCGCTCAAGGAAGTTTTCATCGTGCCGGCTACGGAGAAAGAGCTTCGGCCGGTGCTCGACGCCCCCCGCCCCGCACCCCAGCGCCGCCATGGCCCCAAATGAAAGGTTGGG
>CAYZGY010000035.1:0-12184 GCA_964478085.1 uncultured Planctomycetia bacterium | reverse complement strand
GCCGCGCTCCGCGAAGCCGAGCGCGGCGATGGCCCGAAATGATCGTTGGCTCGAACCCAGGCTCGGTGTGCGCCGGGCGGAGCGGAAGAAAACGAGGTTTGACAGCATGAAAACGAACACACTGGCCCGCTCTCGCGCATTTCTCGCGCTCGTGCTGGCGCTCTCGGTCGCCGTCTCGGATGTCGCGCTCGGCCAGGACCCGATCGAGCTCGACGAAGCCGTCACGGTGACCATCGCGAACCAGACGGCTCAGGTTCGGCCCGACGGCAGCTTCAACATCCGCAACATCTCGGTGTTCGTGCCCGGGCGGCTCCGCAACGTCCAGCGCAATGTGCAGCAGCTGCCGTTGCTCCACCGCGTGCGGGCGACGGCGCGGCGCGATGGAAGGCTGATCCGCGGTCAGTCCGGATACATCGAGCTCAAGCCCGGTCAGACCGTCCTCGTCGACGATCTTTTCGAGGCCACGGTCCAGCAGACGCCGATCAGCGTCCGCGCGTCGATCAATCGAACTGTCGTCAATTTCGGAGACACCGCGCAGATCACCGTCACCGCGTTTTACCCCGACCGCAGTCGCCGCGACGTGACGGCGCGCTCCGAAGGGACCACGTACCTGTCGACGAATCCGGGCATCGCGACGGTCGACGAGAACGGTGTGGTGACCGGGGTCAATCGCGGTCGCTATCGATCGCGCGCGACTATCTGCGTGAGCACCGAGGGCAACTCCGCGGCCGTGTCGATCCTCTCGACTCCCAGCAACGACTCGGATCAAGACGGGCTGCCGAACGACTACGAGGAGCTCTTCGGCCTCAATCGCTTCCGCAACGACGCCGACGAAGATCTCGACAACGACGGTCTGACGAATATCGAGGAGTTCCGCCGCGGCACCATCCCGAACAACCCGGACACCGACGCGGATGGAATTCCGGACGGCCAGGACGGCGACCCCCTCCATCCCGAGGAGACCCCCCCGACCGTTCAGATCGTCTCCCCGGTCGATGGCTCGACCGTGATCGAAGGAACGACCGTTTCGTTCGTGGTCAACGCTGCAGACGATGGCCTGCTGACGAGCGTCGAGCTGAGCACCGACACGGGCTTCTTGCAAACGTTCGACGCGCAGCAGCAGCCGAGCCCGTTCGAAGCGCAGGTGACGATTCCCAACGAGATTCAGGCGATGATCCTCCGGGCCGTCGCGGTCGACGCCGCGGACAACTCGGCGGAAACCACGGTGACGATCAACGTCGTCCCCGATCCGCTGACCGCGATCACGGGCATTGTCATCGGCGACGGAGCGCCCGCTCCTGGAGTCACCGCGACGATCTTCGACGAATTCAGCGCGCAGACGAACGGAGACGGCGTATTCACCATCCCCGACGTACCGACGATTCGCGGAGATATTGTCGTCCGAGCGATTGGCGAGGTGAACGGTCGCCAGCTCGACGGCGAGTCGATGCCGGTCGCGCCGGTCGCTGGCAAGCTGGTCGACGTCGGCGAGATCATTCTCCTGCGCGACCCGACGCTCACATCGACGGGCGGGAGCGGCAACCAGGGCGCGGAGCTCGCGACACAGATTCTGATCGACACGAACCGGCGCCTGCAGGGATGGTCCTTCGGCCTCTGCGTCGACGACCAAGCCCTGAACGTCGTCGAATTCGCCAACGGAGCGGGTACGCTGACGGTCAACGGCGGAGGTCCGCCCTCCTTCCTGGTGCTCGAGCGTGCCCAGGCGCCCGGAAACGGCATCGTCATGGTCGTGGCCGTGAGCATCGCCCAGCCGAATTTTCTCGATCCGCAAACGAGCTTCGAGGCTCTCGACATCACGTACGGCCTCGACGGAGCGAACGGCACCGCCTCTCGACCTTGCTTCTGTGATGACCTCATTCCGGAGGGTGGAAACCGAACGGTGCCCACGAACGTCACCGCGCCCAACGAGAAGAACCTCGCGGTCACGCTCATACCGATCCAGGACTGTCAGGAGATCTCCATCGACAACTGATCGCAGCGCGAGCGACGACTCCGGGCGCCGCTCGCGTCGAGCGTCGACTCGCTCGTCGTCACGGACACGCGCTCGGCGCGTCGCAGGAAAGGTTGTCCTCGGTTGTGTCCTCGCCGCATTCGGGATACGGAGGCGGTGGGCTCGGTCCTCCTTGAAACCGATACGCCACCGCGTAGAGCGCGTCGGAGAGGTCGATCCGGCCGTCGTCGTTGCAGTCGGTCGCGTCGGCGCAGGCCGACATTTCACCGCGAGCGAAGAGCTCCGACACCACCCAGACCGCGCCCGCGATGTCGACCTTGGCGTCCCCGTTCGCGTCGCAGCGAAGCCAGTGGTAGCCGACGACGACGAAACGTATGCGAGGCTCCTGATGCCGACACGCTGCTCGCGTCGCACCATCGACGGTGAACGCGTTCTGCACCGGGACGTATCCCTGCCACTCGTCCGCGGGAACGAACCACTCGATGCGCCCCTCGAAGAGCTCGTCCGGGTCTTCGGGTTGAACCCCCGGGGCTCCGATGTCGATCCTGAGGACCGAGCCCGTCGAGCGTTTCGGTAGAGTGATCGGCTCGGTGAAACTCCAGACGACCGCGTACGAGATCACAGGCGCGCCGTCGGACTCACGAAGGACGTGGTAGGCTCGCAGTGCCACGAAGCCGCCGGAGATCAGCGCGTCGTCTCCCGAACCCGCGAGCGTGCCGTCGAACGTAGCGTCGATGAGCTCCAGGCCCCCCGCGACGATCGGCGTCACCGAAAAACCCTGAATGCCGCCATCGTCCTCTCCGAGCTGCGACACGATCCCGACCCACACGGACGCCTCGCCCCGCTGTCCCGCAGCGACCTCGACGTCGAGCGTATTTGCTTCGGGGGACAGATCGTCGATATCACCGCTACCGATCATCGCGTCGAAGGGTGTCGGCGAAAGCCCGGCGTAGCGGTCCTGGACGATGACGTTGATGGGCGCATCGGCGCACGGCTGCGCAGGAGCTGAGCGGGACAATCCGACGACGACGGTGATGATCAAGGCTCGGGACACGATTCGCTTCGATCTCCGACTGGACGACGCTCGACTCGCCACCTATTCTCAAACGCGTCACCGGGAATCCCAACCTGCAAAACTCGTTCGAGGTCTGCCATGAGGCTACCGAGATGCTTCCCGCTCCTGATCGCCGGCTGTCTCACCCCCGCGATGGCTTCTGGTGACGAGGCTTCCAAGATCGCGGAGACCGTCCTCCTCTACCAGCGCTCGAACGGCGGGTGGCCGAAGAACTACGATCGGAAGGCCGACCTCAGCGAGCCCGATCGACGGAAGATTCTCGCGGACAGGGATCGCGCCGACACGACCTTCGACAACGGCGCTACGCACACCGAGTTGCGCATCCTCGGCCGCGCCTACTCGAAGAGTCGCGACCAGCGCTTCCTCTCGGCCTTCCGACGCGGCATCGAGTTCACGCTGGCCGCGCAGTACCCGAACGGGGGTTGGCCGCAGCGCTTTCCCCTCCCACGCAAGTACGGTCGCCACATCACGTTCAACGACGGAGCGATGGTCGGAGTCCTGCGACTTCTTCGCGATGTCGCCGATGGAGCGAAAACCCTCGATTTCGTCGACGAGGAGCTTCGAAAGCGATGTCGCACCGCGGTCGAACGCGGCATCCAATGCATCCTCGAGACGCAGATCATCGTCGAGGGCAAACGAACCGCCTGGTGCGCGCAGCACGACGAGAAGACTCTCGAGCCCCGCAAGGCACGCAGCTACGAGCTTCCGTCACTGAGCGGCTCCGAGTCGGTCGGGATCGTTCGATTCTTGATGGAGATCGACAAGCCGAGCCCCACGGTGATGGCATCGATCGAGAGCGCGATCGCCTGGCTCGACGACGCCAAGCTCACGGGTATCCGTCAGGAGCGGCGCGAGGCCCCCGGAACTCCGAAGGGCTTCGACAAGATCGTCGTCCGGGATCCGTCGGCCCCGCCGCTCTGGGCACGCTTCTACGAGATCGGCACGAACCGTCCGATCTTCTCGAGCCGTGACGGCGTGCCGAAGCGCACGCTCGCGGAGATTTCCTACGAGCGGCGCAACGGTTACAGCTGGCTCGGGCCGTACGCCGCCAAGCTGCTCTCCACCGAGTACCCCGCGTGGCGACGCCGACACGGCCGGGAGGGCGACGGATGATCCACGCCGAGCCTCACCTCTTCCGCGACTGCTCGTGGGCGACCACGTCTGCGATCAAGAGCCCCGCGACGAGTGCGGTGGCGATCACGGCCATCGAGAACGCAGCCTCGATGCCGCGGATCACGTGGTCGTCCATCAATGCGAGGAAGCTGCGAAAGCCGAGGCTTCCCGGTACGAGGAGCAACATGCCCGGAACGACGAGGAGCAACATGCCCGGAACGACGAGGAGCGCTGCCGGACGACCCGAAGCACGACCGTAGACCTTGCCGCTGACACCGAGCACGAACGCGCCGAGAAAGGCACCGAGCTCGGGCCCGACCACGTCGCCGCCCCAGAACGCCGCCGCGAAAGCCGCGAGCGACGCGAGGAAGATCCACGGAAACTCGCGTGGCGGCTCCCATGACGCGTGCCGTTCCCGAAGCCAGGTGGCGCGTCGCCAGCTCGTTGAGCGCGATCGTCAGCGAGAGCGCCGGCCGTTGCCATCTCTCGCGCTCCCCCACCGAAGACGGCCGCGGCCGTTCCCGTCGCGATCGCGAAGGCGAAGGTCGTCAAGGAAGCCGAGTATCTCGGAGGTCGGGCGTCGATCGCAGAGAGTTGCGCTCGTGCTTCCTGTATCGAGATGTCTCCCGCGACGACACGCGCCTGCACTTCGCGCACGTCGACGAGCTTCGAAAGGTCGAGTCACCCGGCTCGACCCGCACGAGTGTCGTGCGATCGTCGCCGGCCACGCCGAACGAAGCGAAGATTGCGGTCAGCGTCGAGAAGATCGGCTACGTCGTTCGAAATGGCATGGTGAACATCCCAGCAGTCAGTTTCGAACGCCAACTTCGCGCGAAAGTGCCCGACGGCCATCTCCGGAATCGCCGCGGGAAAACGACTCACTCGAGACTTGGCTTTCATCAGGCTCTCCTCTCTATCGCAAGAACAACAGTGCCAGGCCCTGGATTCTGCCACTGAGCGCCGCAAGGGACGAATGGCTGAATGACAAACAGGTCACAGGCAGCGCCAACAGCTTTCCGCACAACGCTCCGGCCGAAGGAGTAGGCTGGCTACGATGAATATGAAGTGATCAAGTCAGGGGTCGATCGTCCTGGCGACACGGAAGCCGTACTTCTCGCCGCTACTCCCTGGTGGATAACCGTCTCGATACCCCGATCGCAGCTGCTTCCCCAGCGAGGTCCAAGCCCCACCGCGCATGACCCGTGAATCACCCGCAGCCGTGCCGGCCGTCTCGCCACGCTCGGGGCGAGGCACATACCGGTCGGCGCACCACTCCCAAACGTTGCCGTGCATCTCATAGAAGCCGAAATCGTTTGGCGGATAGCTTCGAACGGGCATTGGCCCGTCGCTGCGCTCGCCGGCCTCGGCACGGTTGTAGCGTCGCCGGGCGTTGAAGTTCGCCTGCTTGGACGAAATGTTCTCGCCGAATGAGAATGGCGTCGTTGTTCCAGCGCGACACGCATACTCCCACTCCACCTCGGTCGGCAACCGCCATCCAGAGCCTCCTTGCTCGTTGAGCTGCTTAGCGTAGTCCGCCGCGTTGTGCCACGACACGCCGCTCATCGGCAACTGTCCGTCAAGCCCCTCCGTGTCGCTATTGTCGCCCATGACACGTCGCCAAGCGTCGATCGTCACCTCGGTCTCGCTCAGGTAGAACGGCTTCTCGATGTCCATCTCGCGCTGCGCTTCATCCCAATCGCGGTTCGACTCGTTCTCAGGCGAGCCCATCGTGTAGCTCCCCGGAGGAACGAGCACGAGAACGATTCCCGTTGGTTTGTGGCGAACTCGCTTCGGCAGATTCTCGATGCCGACCTCCTTGCCAAGAGGCTCGAACCCCTCACCAAGATCGCGCGGCGCCGGAGGAGAAGCCGGGGGCGGCTTAGAAACAGGGACCTCCGGCGGCCGAGGCGGCGTCGACTCAGCTACGGGCTCCGACGGCGGTGTCTCCGCAGACTTCGGCGCATTCGGAAAACTCAGCCAAAGCCAAAGAACACACAGAAGCGTGGCAACAAACGAAAACCCGATAGCTCTCTTGGTGTTTCTCATGAGTCACTCCGATCGTCCATGATAAACGCGACGCACGCTGCGCGAAAACAAAGATGCAGGATTCTCCCCGGCCTTTCCCTCTCAACCGGCGTACATCACGTCGTTACGCAGAACGTACTCGCGACCGCTCAGCACGACGACGCCTTCATGCGGCAGATGGTGAATGAAGAAGGGCGCCAGCCCGGCCTGCGGCTCAACGGTGGCGAATTCGAAGTTTGTTTGCCCCCCGTCAAAGTCATCGTCGAGGTAGATCATGAACGTGAGGCGACTTCGCTACAGCCGGGTGAGATGTGGATTCGCTGTACACAACGGCGCGCTTTGAGGGAGTTCGAGTGCGAAGATGGCGCGGGGCTCGGGTGCTGGAGGGAGCTGGGGCGAGAGTTCCTGTCAATAGATGCGAAGCCTCGGCTGCCGGCACGCGGTCAACCTCGACGGCGGCGGAAGCAGCGTCATGGGCTTCACCGAAGGCGCGGAGCCGATTCGCATCGTCAACCGCCCCTCGGGACGCGTACTCGGAAAACCTGCCGTCCGACCACTCCCCGCGATCTTGACGATTCGCAAGCGAACGTCACAAGCGCATCGGTGATCGTAAAGTCGAATGAGCACCCTGGCGGCCCGGGAACGGAAGCCCGACACCTCCGGGGCGATTTCAAGCGAGGCCTCGTGAAGTCCGCCCTCCCCCCCGATCTCAGTCCTTCGACAGCACGACGAGCTCGGAAGCCGAGTGATTGAAGCGGAAGCCCCCGACGTCTTTGAACACGTAGACGAAGAAAGCCGTCGCGTCGCGCGGAAGTGGTTTCTGCGAGACCAGCTCCCGCTCGGCGATCGAGCACTGGATGAAATGCCACTTGCGACTCTTCCACGTTCCCTTCGAGTTCGTGAAATAGATCCAGGCCTCGGTGATCTCCTTTCCCTGAATCTTCGTACGAACGATCCTCTTCGATGAGTTCACCTTCGGTCGGCCGAGCTTCGGAATCGGTGGACCGTCCTTGACGATGCTGTCGGCGAAGTGCTCGATCTCGACGGCATCGTTCCAGCCGTTTCCGTGACCGTGAATCATCCACGGACGAAGACACAGCGTGCTCTCCCCCCCCGCGGCCTGCGCCGATCTGGCGAAGATGTCGATCTGGAAGACCGGGTCCGCCACGGACGTCACCCAGAGGATCGGCATCTTCGCGTGCGGCAAATGGGCCGACGGATCCCACTTGCGACGGTATTCGGAGAGCTGAGAGCGCGTCATGTTCTTCGGGGGAAACCACTGCGCCAGTCCGGGATTATCGCTCTCGTGAATGAATCCACCACCGTAGACCGGAACGACGAACGCGAAGCGAGAATCCAAGCCGGCCACGGCGCTGACGATCGTGCCTCCCCAGGAGATGCCCGTCAGCCCGATCTTCTTGTTGTTGACACGCTTCGAAGTTCGCAAGAGCGAGTTCGCGCGAATGACACCGGCGACCGCCTGATAGAACCACTGCTCGCGGTCGGGCAGATCACGGTCACCAAACCAGTCGATGCGGGAAGGGCCTGCGCCAGAATGTCCCTCTCCGACAGGGAAGCCTCCCTCGACGCCGAAGTGCTTCCCGCCGGGAAGGTGCCCCTCGAGATCCATCGCGACCGCCGCGTAGCCACGACCGTTCCACTTGCGGACCCAGTCCGGATAGGCGGTTCCCCCTCCGCCGTGCGCACAGACGATTCCCGGCCAACCACCGGAGGGCGGCTCTCCTGCAGGGAGGCCGTAGTAGGCGAAGAAGCGAGCAGGCTTCCCCTTGTAGTCCGCACCCTCGTAGAAGAACGACCGGAGCCCCCTGGCCGGCCGAGCCTCGGTCCTGTGGATCTTCGGAGGCTTGAAGAGCGCCGGAAGATCCCAGACGACGTCGCGCCGCGTGGATCGTCGCACCGAACGCTTGCTCGTCCCCCCCCCGGACTTCGGCGAGTCCGTCCGAGACGAGGTGACGGGGCGTCTCGGCGCGGTGGCTCGACCGACTCGATCCGGCATCGCCTGACCGCGCGCGAGGTTGAAAGGCTCACCGGGTGGATCGTCGAATGCGGAGAACTCGGAAATCTGCGCAGGCCCCCTGTCAGTCCTGGTCCATCGCAGACGGGCTCGCGAGGTCTTTCGTGCAACGATCGGCGCAACGAACGCCTGGCCGATCTTTCGGCCGTTGAAGCAACTCACCCAACGCGACCGCTTCTGATCCCAGCACTCGATCACGTACCGTCTCACCGAGGACGCAGATTCCTCGGAGATACGAAACTCGTTAATCGTGACGGTTCGTCCGAAATCGAGCTCGATCGACTTCGCGTTCGCATCGGTCTTCACGGTGGCATCGAGCTTCCGGGTGCTGCAAGCGGCGACGAGGTCCTTGACGCGACAGTCGACAAACGCCGTCCTCTTGTCCTTCTCGGGATCCATCACCCGCATCAGCGCCTCGCCGTGCGAGAGATAGAAGCGGCACTTCTTCCACGTCGACTCGTTCCAGTCGGTCGTGTTGACGATCGCGCAACGCGGAAGCCCGATCGGTCGCTTGGACTTGCCGTTGATGACGCAGCTCTCCATCACGATCCTCTTGTGCGGGTGACCGTCGGAGGCGTAACAACAGAGCAAGAAGCCGGGACCGTCCGTATCGTGGAAGAGGCAATCGCGCATCGTCATGTCGTCGCAGTTGCCCTCGAAGTCGAACGCCTGACCGTCCCCGCTGCCCAACCCGATCGAGATGAATCCCCACTCACAGCTCTCGAAAAGCCAGTTCTTGCAGCGGAAAAACATCGAGCCTGCGACGCCGTTGAACGAGCGAAAGCCACGGCCGATGTCATGCGTGACACAGTTACGCATGCGCCCAGTATCAACTCCGCGGATGCCCTGCTGCCACTGATAGCCTTCCTCGAAGAGGCAACCTTCGATGGTCATGTTCCGGAAGTTGTAGACGTACGAGGCGTTCTTGTTGAAGTTGTCCGGACTGTTGGTCCAGATACCCGACGCCAGTCGGCGGAAGACGCAGTTCTTGATCGTGATGTCCTCCAGGACGACGCGGTTGTCGCGTTCCCAGGAGAAGAAACAGATGCCGAGCCCGATCTTTCGCTTCGGGTAATCCTCGTAGTGCTGGTAGAAGAGCGAGTCGCGGAAGTAGCAGTCTTCGATCCAGACGGACTTTTGCGTCGGAATCCCGTCCGAGTACTCGGCGTAGATTCCGGTCATGCAGCGTCGAAACTCGAGCCCGACGATCTTGAGTCCGCTCTGATCCTTGAGGTAGATCCCCATACGATCGATGCGGTCATTCTCGCGGTCGATCACGGGCCGCGGGCCCCTGCCGTAAGCGCTGATCGTGATCGGCTTCGTGGCCGTCCCGCTCCCGCGAGGGTGCAGACGCTCGTTCCAGGTATCGCCACGCTTCAACAGAATTCGATCGCCGGGAACGCATTCGATCGACGCGCGGGCAAGCGTCTTCCACGGGCGCCGTTCGGACTCACCGCCCCACTCGTCACGCCCGTCGGAGCGGCTGACGAAAAAAGTTCTCGGGCTCGTTCCCGCCGGCCTCGTCGGAGCGGTCTTCGGCTCGGATCGCGTCACCGGACGCGGTGCCGCGATCTTACCGCGCCCCAGAGCAACGACACGGAAACCGTAGTTCGGCCACTTGGCGCTCAAGACATCGTATCGCGTCGATGAGCGCAGGTAGCCCACGTTGTCGTTGTGGAAATACGAGCCGCCGCGCAACCCGACCTTGCCGCCCTTGCGGTCCTCGAGGTACTCCCAGAGGTTTCCGTTCTGGTCGAACGTGCCGTAGGCGCTCGGCGACTTCTTGTAAGCCCCCACCTCGGAGACAGCGCGTGTGTTGAGGTTGCACTTCGGGGGCTGGCCACCCGGTGTGGCGAACGGCCAGTAGCCGCCGCCGGATTTCTTCGGGTCGTAGTACGCGGCTTTGTACCACTCGTCCTCGGTGGCGATCGCCCACGTCACACTTCGACGTACGGCGAGCTTTCCATGATCCGGAAGCTCGGTTCGGCCTCCCTTGATCGAGTAAGGACCCCGATTCGCGCTACCCGTCGACAGCCAGTTGGCATAACGCGCCGCTGACTCCCACGTGACGAAGCTGACCGGCTTCCGCCCCCATCCATCCTTCGTGGCGTAGCTGAAGCGCCCCGGCTCTCCCGTGCGCACGATCCCGCCTTCGGCGCCGGCCATACGACCATCGTAGAGCTGATGCTCGTCGGCCTTCGCCCCCGAGTTGAGAAACTCGCAGTACTCGGCGTTGGTGACCTCGTACTTGCCGATGCGAAACTCGTAGTCGACGCCACCGAAACCGGTCGAGTCGTCTGTGTTGCCGGCATCGCCAACCCGTACCGTCGCGGGTACGGAAGCAGCCACCAGTCCCACGTTCAGGCAAGGGACGACGACGAGCAGCAGGTAGAGGCTGGTAATTCTCGACATCCGACGTAGTTTCGTTGGGTTCTGCGACACCCGAGGGCCCGACCGTGAAGCCTTCCCTTCCTGCCCGATCTATTCTAGCGCGGTCGCCACGCCTGCGATAGGACGCATGCGCTTGAACGACGACAAAGATGGAGCCCGGCATGTTCGCCTTCCGGTTCCGCGTGCGCCGCCCTCGTGCGTCGCGGCCTGATCGAGAGCCCGTCTTCGGACTCCGACCGCAAACCGTGCAGAATGTCAGACTGCCTCACCGCAGGCTCGAGAGAACCCACGGCGACATACCAGCACGATTCACGCAGGAACGACCTTCACATGCCCACCGCTTCTCGTCGAACGCCAGCGCTCTCGCTCCTCGCCCTCTGATCTCTCTGCCTGGTCGCCCCGAGCTCACCTGACCGGCAATTCTCGGCTGGGTGCCGTCGAAGTCGGATTCGGAGTCAGATTCGGAGTCGGACGCCGCCGTGGCGCCGGAGGTGGTCGCGGTGGCGGAGTACTCGCAGCTGCTTCCGGAAGTGGACGAAGACTTCAACCAGGATCCGCTGAGTGGTCTCGAGCCGCTGTGAAGGCCGCCTCGCTCCACATCTCACCCGGCCCTGGCGCATCGACGCGCGAGGGCTCGGGTGCTGGAGGGAGCTGGGGCGAGAGCTCCTATCAATCACAGGTTCGGCGTAACTTGATGGCGGGCCACTTCGATCTCGCCATCCTAGCCAAAGCGCTGCTTTCCAGGCCCTTGACCGCGCGGTTACAATGTCGCGCTGAACGTATTCTCATTTCCCGTCTGGAATCCCAGGGAGACTCCACATGAACGCTATCAGGCGCTGCTTTCTTCTCGCAGCGGCCTGTCTCGCGTCGGGCGCGCTTACGGGCGTGCACGCCGAAGACAAGCCGGCGGAGAAGAAGGACAAGAAGCCGCCGAAGTCGATTCACGCTTTCACCGTGAAAGACATCGACGGTAAGGCCGTCGCGCTCTCGAAGTACCGCGACCAGGTCCTGCTCATCGTCAACGTCGCGAGCCAGTGAGGCCTCACGAACAAACAGTACTCGAGTCTCGAGTCACTCCACCAGAAGTACAAGAAGCAAGGCTTCAGCGTCGTCGCGTTCCCCGCGAACAATTTCGGCAAGCAGGAGCCCGGCACGAACCTCGAAATCAAAGAGTTCTGCCGCAAGAAGAAGAAGGCGACCTTCGATCTCTACGCGAAAATCTCGGTGAAGGGCAAGGATAAGCACCCGCTCTACCAGTACATCACCGACAAGAAGATCCATCCGAAGACGGGCGGTGACCCGAAGTGGAACTTCGCCAAGTACCTCGTCAATCACGAGGGAAAGGTGGTCGCGGCCTTCGGTCCTCGGGAAGACCCGATGGGCAAGAAGATCACCGTCGCCGTCGATGCGACGCTCCGCGCTCGCGGCCCTGTCAAGAAGGACAAAGGCGGCAAGGGCGGCAAGGGCGGCAAGGGCGGAAAGAAGGGAAAAGGATAGAAAGACGGCGCCAAGAAGGGCGCCTGATCTCTCCGCTCGCCTGACCCTTAGATAGCCCGGATCGAATCGTCAGGCG